>JBBSAN010000040.1:0-17307 GCA_038252265.1 Chloroflexia bacterium | reverse complement strand
CGGGTCAGGTTGTCGCGGGTGGCGCGGAAGGTCTGGCCGGGCTGGCGGTCCCCCCGGATCTCGCCCACGCTATCATTGTTCTCTTCCTGCCGGGTGTCGGGGTAATAATTGGGGTCGTCCCCCGGTGCGGCCAGCAGGTAGCGCACGTTCAGCACGTTGATCACCCGCGTCTGGAGCGTAGTGAACGGGTGGAAACCCCCGGTGCCGGGTGGCACCAGCGGGCGGCCAATCCGCACCGCGATATCGTTGAAGCTGGCGGGTTCCAGGGCATCATAACCGCGCAGATCGCTCAGCCCGTAGACGAGATTCGTTTCGGGCGCGAAGATGTCGTTGAGGGCCGCCACGCGGAAGAGGCCGGGCTGAGCCTGCAAAAAGCGTGTGGCCCGCGTGGCGGGGTAATAGTGGGCCGGGGCGACGGTGGGGTTGAAGTCGCCCCGCGCCTGCGCCACGTCGGCCAGGATCGCCAGCGGCAGCAGCGCCAGCCCGACCCGCGCCAGCCGGGGGTGCCGGTGCCGCAGCACAATGATGAAGGCCAGCAATAGGCTGCTCCCCAGCGCGAGGAGGATCAGCCGGACGATGCTGTCCTGCCAGACCCGGTTCGCCAGCTTACTCGCTTCCGGCACCATGAAGACCCCATAGCGGAACACCCAGGCGACCCCCGCGCCGAGGCCGAGCAAGGCGACGGTGCTGCCCCCCCACACTGCCAGCAGGCGGCGACGCGGCGCGGTCAGCGTTTGCCCCAGCACGTCGGTGCCCATCCCCGCCAGCAGGGCCAGCGCAAACTGGATCAGCAGGACCATCCGCTGGTTGGCCCCGATGCTCATGATCGGCACCGCCGTCACCACCGGATAGATCACCGGCCAGTGGTAGGCGGTTCCCATCGACAGCACGATGAGCACCCCCAGAAAGAGGCCCAGCCGCCGCTGGGTCGGCCCGCGCACCAACAAGGCGAACGGGGCCAGCAGCAGCGGCAACACGCCGATATAGGTGTTAGACTCGTTATAGTTGGAGCCGGGATCCCACCAGTTGCTGTGGGCAGGATTGCCGAAGCCGTCGGGGCTGAACAGCGTCCAGGCGTAGTGGAACGGAATGTACAATCCCCCGAACGACCCCGTCCGTTCGCGCAGCGCGGCACTCTGGCTGAGGTATTCGAGGAAGGGGAGCAACTGCGCGCCCGCCAGCGCGGCTCCTAGCAGGTAGGCTCCTCCCCACGCGCCGAGGGCGATCCCCAGCCGTCGCCAGGAGCGCGGCGCGGTTTGCCACGCCTGGAACAGCGCGAACAAGCCCACGCCCAGCGCGATATGGAAGGTCGTTTCCACATGCCCGCCCAGAATGCTCAAGGCGACGATCCCGGCCAGCGCGGCCACCGCGCGGGGCCGGGGCTGCGCGATCAGCCGGGCGGTGGCCCACCAGAGCCAGGGCTGCCAGATCGCCACGTTCGCCAGCGAATAGCCCAGCCAGATCACGATGTAGGCCCCGAAGGCGTAGGTCACAGCGGCCACCGCCGCGCCCAACGGCCCCACCCGCCCGACCTGCCGCGCCAGCCCATACATTCCCAGCACGGCAGTAAATAGCTTCAGCCAGGCGAGGACGACCAGGATAGCCCCGCCCGGCCAGAGGAAGTAGAGCCAGTTCGGCGGGTAGAACACCCCCGATTGCAGGTTGCCGATCAGCGGCGCGCCGAGCATGTTGTCGGGGTTCCACAGGGGCAGCGCCCCGGCGTGCAGTTGCCGGGCGCTGTAGGCCAGCCACGGATCGAAGGTAAACACCACATCCGAGAGGTTCGCGTTCCCGGCGCGGCTCCAGCCGGGGGGCGCATTGGCGCTCCAGGGTAGCAGGTTGTAGAGTAAGTCGGCGGGGGAGAAAAGGCGACCCGTGAACAGGGCCGGGCTGAGGAACAGGGTCACCGCCAGCGCGCAGCCCAGCACTGCCCACCCCAGTTCCCGCCGGGCGAGGGGGGTCGGAGGCGGTTCACCGGAAAGAGGGCTGGACCGTGGGTCTGTTTCTTCAGGCTGTGTATGCATCAGGTTGTCCGTCCGGCATTATACCATACGGCGCTGGCAGGGGTCAGGGATCAGGGGCCAGGGCTGATGCAAAGGTGTTCGCTGCGGGCCGTCCGGTTTGATCCGCCGCAACGCATCGCGTATAATGCGGCGAGACAACATTAACGGCCAGGAGACGGCATGGATTCCGCCCCGCAAACGCCTAACCCAACCCTTCCCCCTTCCCCACCTACCACCGATCCCGCTGGAGACGGCATGGATCCCACCGCCCCGCCCATCCCGGCGCCTGCCCCCGATCCCACCCCCCCGCCCCCGACCACCGGCTGGCGGGCCGGGCTGACCCGCAATGTGTTTGTGCTGGGCCTGGTCAGCCTGTTCACCGATATCAGCAGCGAGATGATCGTGCCGGTGCGCATCCTGTTTCTGGTCGGGGTGCTGAACACGCCGCTGGCCCTGGCCGGGTTGATCGAAGGGATCGCTGAAAGCACGGCCAGCCTGCTTAAGATCTACTCCGGGCGCATGGCCGACCGGGTCAGTGAACGCAAGCCGTTGATCCTCTTCGGCTACGCGGTTTCTAACGGCATCAAGCCGCTGCTGGCCTTCGCTAACGCCTGGCCGCAGGCGCTGGGGCTGATCTTCCTCGACCGGGTGGGTAAAGGGGTGCGCGGCAGCCCGCGCGATGCGCTGCTGGCCGACTCGGCCCCCGCGGAGTATCGCGGCAAGGCCTTTGGCTTCCACCGGGCGATGGATACGCTGGGGGCAGCGATTGGGCCGCTGTTCGCCCTGGTCATCCTGGCGGCGAGCGGGAACGACCTGCGCCAGGTGTTTCTCTGGACGGCGCTGCCGGGGGCCATCGGCGTGCTCATCGTCGTCCTGTTCCTGCGCGAAAAGCGGCGCGAACTCCCGCCCAAGCCGGTGGCAGGCGCGCCCACCACGAGCCGCCTGGAGCGCATGGCCGCCCTCGGCCCGCGCTTCTGGATGTTCACCGCTATCTCCACCATCTTCGCCATCGGCAACTCCTCCGATGCGTTCATCTTCCTCCGCACCGAAGGGCTGGAAGGCAAGCTAGAGGCGGTGCCGCTGATCTACTTCGGCTATAACCTGGTCTACGCCGCGCTGGCGACGCCGCTGGGCGTGCTGAGCGACCGCTGGGGCCGCATTCCGGTGCTGGTGGCCGGGTATGGGGCGTTCGGGCTGGTCTATGCCGGGTGGGCGGTGGCGAACCAGAACTGGCAGGGCTGGGCGCTCTTCCTCGTCTACGGGATTTATGCGGCGGCGACCGACGGCGTGGGCAAGGCGCTGGTGACCGACGTGGTGCCCAAGGCCCAACGGGGCACGGCGCTGGGCTGGTTCAACGGCCTCACCGGCTTCTCAGCGCTGCCGGCTAACGTGCTCGGCGGCTGGCTGTGGAGTAATTTCGGGCCGAGCGCCACCTTTGGCTTCGGGGCCTGGATCGGCTTCGTGGCGATGTTCTTGATGCTCGCCTGGGCACCCTGGCTGATGGGCAAACGCACCGACCTGCCCATCCAGACGACCCCTTCCACCACGTAACTGCCCCAACCCAACGTGCCTGTATAGGCCGGAGTTACACCTTCCGTCCCTGGCACCCTCTCCCAATGGATGTTACAATAGAGCCTGGGACCGTGGTAGACGGAGAATAGCGGTTGGCCCATTCGTGGGCCTCCGGTATCGAGGGAGACGGATGGAACTCAATCTGTTAAGTCGCACCGATGTGTTCGTGATGCGCCCCGACACGCTGTACGAGGACCACGAGACGTATGGAGTACTGCGGACGCCGAGCGGTCCCAGCTACTATTCGGGCAACCGGCTGCTGCTGGGCGAACCCCTGGTCCCGGCCCGGCTCGACCATTGGGCAGACATCTTTCACGCGACGTTCCCCGACCCGGCAGTGCGCCATACCCGTATGGACTGGGTCGGTCCCGACCCCACCCCCGCCGAGTGCGCGGCGTACAAGGCAGCAGGCTATGACCTGGACACGATCCTGTGCATGGTGGCCGAAGCCCCGGTCGCCGACGAGCGGGGCACCCCCGGCCTGGCGATCCAGCCGCTGCGCCCGGAGGACAAAGGCAACCTGAAGCGCTTCCTGCTCGATTGCCAGACCGATTGGAGCGCGCCGTTCCTCGATTTCATGGTCGATCATATCTACCAGCGGCACAGGGAACTGGAGGGGGGCTGGTGGTTGGGCTGGCTGGACGGGCGGATCGCCGGGAGCATGGGCCTGTTCTTCGCCGGGCCGCTGGGGCGCTACCAGTCGGTGGATACCCATCCGGCCTTCCGGCGGCGCGGGGTGGCCCGCACGATGGTCACCCACCTGGCCCAGCACGGCTTCGCTCGCCCGCAAACCGAACGTCTGGTCATCGTCGCCGACCGGGACTACTTCGCGGCGCGGCTCTACGAGCAGTGCGGCTTCCACACCGTCCACTCCCAGTACGAACTGAACAAAGCACCCCAGGAGTAGACCGATCCCACTGCCTGTTGGAGGGTAACCCGATGACCACCGACGACCGTCTCACGCGTAGCACCGCCCGGCCCCCGCCTCCCCCCGACCCCGTACAGCGCTCCGCTCCGCCCCCACCCCCGCTAGAGGACACCGGCGATGCCGAAGGCCCGTGCCCCAACTGCGGCGCGCCGATGAACGCCATCCGGGGCAGCAAAGCCGCGATTTGCGCCAACTGTGGCTTTAAGGATAGCTGTTGCTTCTAGCGTGAGGCGTGAGGCGTGAGGCGTGAGGCGTATTGCGTATTGCGTATTGCGTCGTTCTGATCCCTGATCCCTCGTCACGCTTCCCGTTTCCCGTTTCCCGCTACGTACTCACGCATCACGCCTCACGCATCACGAGTCATCCTCTCCCATGACCACTCCCCTCCCCGAACAGATAGCCCAGTTGCAGCAGGCGATAGCCATGCAGGAGGGGCTGCGCGCGGTGCTGGGCGATGGCGTGGTGGATGCGACGGTGGGGGCACTGCGTGAGAAGCTGGCCTCGTTGGAGGCGCAAGCGCAGGCCCCCGCCCCGCCCAGCGACCAGCGCAAGCAGGTGACGGTCCTCTTTGCCGACGTGTCGGGCTTCACGGCCATGTCCGAAATGATGGACGCCGAAGAGGTGCTGGAGACGATGAACGCGCTGTGGGCGCGGCTGGACGCGGCGATCCTGGAGGTGGGGGGCAAGATCGATAAGCACATCGGGGATGCCGTGATGGCCCTGTTTGGCACCCCGGTGGCCCACGAGGACGACCCCGAACGCGCCATCCGCGCCGCGCTGCAAATGCAGATCGAACTGGGCCGGTTCCGCCCCCCACCCACGGTGCTGGCCCCCGACCGGCCCGCGCCCACGCTGCGGATGCGGATCGGGATCAACACCGGGCCGGTCTTGCTGGGCCTGGTCGGCACCACTACCGAGTACACGGCGATGGGCGACGCGGTGAACGTCGCCAGCCGCCTGGAACACGCCGCCCCCATCGGCGGCATCCTCATCTCGCACGACACCTATCGCCACGTCACCGGCATCTTCGACGTGGACACGCTGGAGCCGATCACGGTCAAGGGAAAGACCGACCCGATCCAGGTTTATGTGGTGCGCGGCGAACGGCAGCGCCAGTTCCGCATGACCACGCGGGGGGTGGAAGGCGTCGAAACCCCGATGATCGGGCGGCAGGCCGAGCTGGCGCAAATGCAGGCGGTGCTGGAGCACGTGCAGCAGGAGCAGCGGCCCCACCTGATCACCATTGTTGGCGAGGCCGGGGTGGGCAAGTCGCGCCTGCTCGATGAGTTCGCCCAGGGGCTGGTCCGGCTAGGGCAGCCGATCCACCTGTTGCGGGGGCGCACCGACCAGCGCACCGGCACCCTACGCCCCTACGCCCTGATCCGCACCCTGCTGGCCGACCGCTTCGAGATCCAGGACAGCGACCGGGCCGCCGTGGCGCGGGCCAAGCTGGTGGAAGGGATCACCGCTGTGCTGGGCCAGGACGGCGTGGAACACGCCCACTTTATCGGCCACCTGATCGGCCTCGACTTCGCCGGTAGCCCCTATTTGCGCGGCATCCGCAATAATGCGCGGCAGGTGCGCGACCGGGCGTTTCACTCCCTCACCCAGTTCTTCGAGGTGCTGGGCCGCGACCGCCCGGTGGTGCTCTTTCTGGACGACATCCACTGGGCCGACGATAGCTCGCTCGACCTGCTCGACCACCTGATGCAGGAAGGCGACGGCATCCCGCTGCTGCTGGTCGGCCTCACCCGCCCCACCCTGTTTGAGCGCCGCCCGGCCTGGGACGCGCCCGCCGCGCCCCACACCCGCCTGGATTTGCAGCCGCTATCGGAGGACGAAAGCCGCCGCCTCGTCACCGAACTGTTGCGCAACGTCCCCCAGATCCCGCCCGACCTGTCCAACCTGATCGTGAAGGGGGCCGAGGGCAACCCGTTCTACCTCGAAGAACTGATCAAGATGCTGATCGAGGACAAAGTGATCGTCAAGGGGGCGGACCAGTGGCAGGTGGAGATCGGGCGGCTGGCCGAGATCCGCGTGCCGCCCACGCTGGCCGGGGTGCTCCAGGCCCGGCTCGACGCGCTGGGGCCGGGCGAACGCGAAACGTTGCAGCGCGCCGCCGTGGTCGGGCGCACCTTCTGGGAAAGTGCAGTCGAAACCCTCGGCGCGGTTATGCTGGGGGGACAGGCACCGGCGCACGAGACACTGGCCCACCTGCGGGGCAAGGAGTTGATCTTCGACCACGCGAACACGACTTTCCAGAACGAACAGGAATATATCTTCCGCCACGCGCTGCTGCACGATGTGACCTACGAAAGCGTGCTCAAGCGGCTGCGACGGGTCTACCATGCGCGGGTGGCCGAGTGGCTCCAGGCGCACAGCGGCGAGCGGGTCACCGAGTATGCCGGGTTGATCGGTCAGCACTACGAACTGGCCGGGGAGCAGGCCACGGCGGCGACCTGGTACGGCGCAGCAGCCAAACAGGCCCAGGACACCTACGCCCTGGCCGCTGCCATTGATTATTACCAGAAAGCCCTGGCCTTCCTGCCCGACGGGGTCGCCCAGGCCGCCGAGCGGGTCACGCTCTACGAAGGGCTGGGCGAGGTATTGCGGCTGGAAGCGCGCTTCGCGGAAGCCGACGCCGCCTTCCGTGCCATGAGCCGGGAAGCCGAAGCGGTGGATGACGGCGCCGCCCAGGCGCGGGCCGGGACAGGCCTTGCCACATCGCAAGACGGCCAGGGCGACCACCGGGCCGCCCTGGCAAGCGCCACCGAGGCCGAACAGGCGGCGCGCCAGGCGGGGGCCGAGGTGGAACTGGCGATGGCCCTGTTCATGCGCGGCTGGGAACTCTACCGGTTGGGCGACGCCGAGGCGGCGCTGGAGCTGGGCGAACAGGCGGTGGCCCTCAGCACCACCCACCAGGCCACCGCCGAAATCTCGCTGAGCCTCAACCTGCTGGGCATGGCCCACGATACGCTGGGGCATTCGGAGCAGGCCAACCACTATCTCGAACAGGCCCTGGTGCTGGACCGCGAACGGGGGGCGCTCCACGACATGCTCAGCTCCTTGAACAACCTGGGGCGGAATGCGCGGGCGCGGGGCGAGTACCGGGTCGCCGCCGCCCACTATGAGGAGGCGCTGCGGGTCGCCCGAAAGATCGGCTACCGCTGGGGCGAAATGGCCTACAGCAGCGGCCTGGGCGGGGCACGGATCGGGCTGGAGGAGTACGCCGCCGCCGAGGCCATGCTCCGGCGAGCGATCCAGATGACCAACGCGGCCCGCTGGGTCGGGCTGTCCGCCGCCTACCGCTTCCTGGCCGAGGCGTGTCTGGGCCAGCACAAGCACGACGACGCTCTGGCCGCCGCTCACCGCGCCCTGGAACTGGGACAGGAGACCGACCAGCGGGAACACATCGGAGCGGCCTGGCGGGTGCTGGGCCTTGTCGCTGCTGAGGGCGGGGCGGGCGCGATCCCACTGGGCACCGATTCGTATACCGCTCGCCACTGCTTCACTGCCAGCCTGGACCTGTTCATCGAGATGGGGGCTGAGGGCGAACGCGCCCGCACCCTGCGCGCCTGGGCCTGGTACGAACAGACCCACGGTGACCCGGCCCACGGCGCGGCCCTCTGGCACGAGGCGCAAGCCCTCTTCGCCCGCCTGGGCATGACCGCCGAAGTGGGCCGGATGCCTACCCCCATCCCTGCCGCCCCCCCCCTGGCTGGGTAGGAGGCACACACGGCCCATCGAGACGAAAGGATACATGCATGACCGATGCGCACGCACAGGCCAGCACGCGAAACTCAAAATGGATCAAGGCTCCGCCGGACGCGCTCTATCGTGCCTTTACCGATCCCGCCGCCCTGGCGGTCTGGCAGGCTCCCGGCGACATGACCGGCACCGTCCATCAGTTCGACGCCCGCGAGGGTGGCGGCTATCAGATGTCGCTGTATTATCCGGCCTCCGATACGACTTCCCAGGGCAAGACGGCGGAACGGGAAGATCGCTTTACGGCCCGGTTTGTGGAACTGATGCCGCCGCGCCGCATCGTCGAAGCGGTCACCTTCGATTCGGACGATCCCGCCTTCGCCGGAGAGATGATCATGGAGGTCACCCTGGAGGCCGCAGACGGCGGAACCACCGTCACGATCGTCTTCAAGAACATTCCAGCGGGCGTTCGACCCGAAGACAACGAGGCGGGCACACGAGAGAGTCTGGAGAAGCTGGCGCGCTACGTCGAGTAGGGCAACATGCCCCGCACACCGAGCTAGCAAACAGGAGGCCGGGCATCGTGCCCGGCCTCTTGAGGTGCTGCCCAGCGGGAGGCCGGGCTATTTGATCTGGGGCGGGTTGCAGGTGGGGAAGAAGGCGGCGCTGACGATCTTGGCAAGCTGGCTGCGGGTCGTGTCATTGTTCGGGCGGAAGTACGGCCGATTGTCGGGCGGCACACACGGCTCGCCGGGCGATCCGCAGGGATAGCCCTGGATGACGCCGCGCCCGGCCATGCGCTCGATGTAGAGATAGAACGTGCTGGCCGGCGGCACATCCTCGAAGGTCTGGCCCGCCGGGGTGTCGTTCCAGCCTGCCGCATTGGAGACGATCTTGGCGATCTGCCCCCGCGTGGCATTGTTGTTGGGCCGGTAGTAGGGCCGGTTCTGGGGCGGGACGCACGGCTCAAACGGGCCGCCGCAGGGATAGCCGCTGAGGATCGAGTGCCCGACCACCCGCTCGACAAAGGGATAGAACGTATTGGTCGGCGGCACATCTTCAAACGTCTGCCCGTTGGGCAGCGGATCGGTGAGGCCCGACGAACTGGCAACGATCTTGGCAAGCTGGCCCCGCGTGACGTTGTTGGTGGGGCGATAGTAGCCTCCGGGGCACGGTTCGCCCGGCCCGCCACAGGGGTAGCCGCTGACAATGCCCAGGCAGACCAGGCAACGGATGTAGGTGTAGAACGTGCTACCCACCGGCACGTCGTTAAACGTGATCAGGCACGGCGTGGGCGTGACCGTGGCGGCGGGCGTGGGCGTGGGCTGGCCGCAAGTGACCGGCATGAAGTAGTTCTCCATGCTGTTGGTCGGCTGGTTCAAGACGTAGCCCCCGGCCATGAAGACGATATGCGAGTCCACGAAATCAATGGCGGCAGACCGCCGGGCGGCAGAGAAACTGGGGCCACGCCGCCAGGTGTCGGTGCGGGGATCGTAGACCTGGGGGTAATTATAGGGGCCGGGCGGGTCGATACCGCCGCCAAAGACCCAGAACTCGCTATCCACCGCGCCTCCCTTGGTCCGCGAGGTGGGCACCGGGATGTCGGCGATGGCCGCGATCGCCACGTTGGCGGGGTCAAAGCGATAAGCAGCGTTGCTATCATGCAGCGCCCCGCCGGTGAAGATCGCGCCGCCGCCCAGGTAGATATAGTTACCCACTGTCGCCACCGGGATAAACCCCAGCGCGGTCGGCAGGGTGGCCGAGATCGCCACCCAGCCGGGGGTCAGCCCGTCGGAGAGCGCGGTCACCGGGGGGACAAATTCCCAGATGCGGTTGCTCACTCCCACCCCCGGCGTGTACCCGCCAAAGACATAGACGATGTTGTTGAACACGGCCACACCGCCGGGCAAGATGTTGGTCTCCGGCCACGGATACTGGCTCAACAGGGTGATCGTATCGGAAATCGGATCGTAGAGACGCACCTTGTTGGTGGTGGTCGTCGCGCCGGGGGCGCGCCCGCCGATGGTGATGAGGTAAGGCCGGTTGTTGAGGTCGGCCACCGCCGCCGCCCCCATGTCCACCACCTGATCATCATCGAAAACTGCGTTCTGGACCGACCAGGTGTCGCTGATCGGGATGTACACACTGGGGTGAAGCTGGGGGGCATCGGTGGTCGTGTCACTGCCGCCGACGACCGCAAAGCGGGTGGCATTGTGGAAGCGCGTCGGGCTGTTGTCGAGCAAGCACGATACAGCGTGCGGCAGTTCGTAGCCTACTCCGGCCCCATTCACCACGGCGTAGGGCACAGGTGCCCCCTCTTGCCAGCCGCCGGGGAAGGGCGCGCACACCGGCGTCGGCGGCGGGAGGATGTATGTCACCAGCACATCATCCACCCACCAGCCCGCAGTCGCCGCCGAGCTGTCGGTGCCCTCGCGGAAACGGAACTTGAGGCTCTGCCCAGCATAGGGCAGCAGGTTGGCCCGCACTTCGACAAAGCTGGTGCCGTTGGGGTTGCCGGTCCAGGCAGCACGGCCCGCCAGCGGGTTGCCGAAGTTGCTGTCAATGGTGCCGTTGTAGCCGCCCTGGGTGATGTTGGCCCCGGCATCGATCCAGGTCGTGCCGCCGTTGATCGAGACTTCCAGCACCCCACCATCGTAGCTGTCTTCCAGGTCGAAGCGCTGCCAGAAGGAGAGCGTGGCCGCGAAGGCGCCGCTCGGAATGGTGTAGGTACCGGCACTGGTCAGGATCTGGTCGGAAATATTGATGACATCAGGCGCGAACGCCGAGCGCGCCCCGCTGTGAGCCGCCGTCGTGACCGACGCCCAGCCGCAGCCGCCGGGCACACAGGTCGGCACACTCGACACAAACGCGCCCAGGTTGCCACTCTCAAAACCTTCACTCAGCAGTTGCGTGGTCGCACACACCGATGTGGGGGTCACCGTCGGGGTGCGGGTCGCGGTCGGCGGGGTGCCGGTGACGGTCGGCGTGGACGTGGGCCCCCCCAGTGGTCCGTTAGCCTTCCCACCAGGGACCACCGGCGGGGGCGGTCCCGTCGCCCCCGTCGCACTGGCTAGCCCGGCGGCCCCGACCAGAACCAACCCGATCACCAGGGCCAGAAATGCCGCCTGATAGAGCCGGATATGCCTATTCATGCTGGATGCTCTCCTTCCTAAATGGGGGCTGCCGCAGCGACCAGGGGGTGCGGCGGAGCGTGGGGGCATGGCTGCCGCAAGTGGTGAGGATCGGATCTGGCGGATCAGGAGTGGCCCGCCAAGAGTGGGCGACCAGGCCGCCGTCGGCATGGGGGAGCGGATAGTCGGGCGGCACAGTGGAATGGTGAAGGCGGCCATCGCCACGAAGCTGGGTCGCCCCGGCGCGACCGCCGGTACCTGTAGCATACTACGGGCCGCAGCGCGAGTCAATACGCCCCGGATCGCTGGCCCCGGCGAACGGGCCAGCGGGCGGCACCCGCAATCTGTGGTACATTATATGCTGCAAAGCACCACGGTTAGCGAACACCCACCCGTTCGCCCCATCGTGACACCGCCGGGTGACGCGGTGCCGGTCCCACAACCCCATCATAGGAGGAGGATTTCCTCATGCACAGTATCCCCAGGAGTCCTGGCAAGCGATTCGCGAAGCAGGCAAGCACTGTCGTGCTGGCCCTCACATTATTGCTGGCGGCCTGGCCGCTGCACCCCAGCAGCGCCGCCCCCGCCGGCGGGCCACCCTACGCCCCCAAAGAACTGTTTTTCGTGTCGGACGGTATGCGGCCCGATCTGGCCGAAAAATATGCCCAAGCGGGCGACATGCCCAATTACGCCAAGATTTTCAACAGTGGCGTGACGGGCGACAACGGCATGGTGCCACAGTTCCCGCCCAACACCGGCGCGGGCTGGAGCAGCATCACCACCGGCGCGTGGAGTGGCACCCACGGGGGCCTGAACAACACATTCCACATTGACAGCAATGCGATCACTACCAGCACCACCGGCTTTGCCGCTACCACGCTCCAGGCTGAAACCTATGGCGAAGTGGCCGAGAAGTCCGGCAAGAAGGTCGCGATCATGGAGTGGACGGGCACCCTACCCGGCACAAAGCTCAAAGGCCCGGTCGTCGATTACCGCAACTTCTACAGCAGCCGGGGCGTGGCCGCCAGCTACGACGTGCCGGGAGCCTCTGCCCAGTTCGTCCGCGATTTCGGCCTGGTCTACACCAGCGGCCTCCAGATCGCCGATGCCAGCGGCTGGACCGGCGCGCCGACATCGTTCAGCCCGGCCAAAGAGGCCAGTTTCTCGTTCAATACCTACGTTATCAGCGGCACCGCCGCGACCCTGACCTGGCCGGTCTATATCTACGACAGCACCGACGACGGGCAGGTCAACTATGATAAGGTGCTGATCACCAGGGGGACCAAGGATGCCGCCCAGCAGGCCGCCGACCTGAAAGTCGGGGACTGGAAGGATGTCAAGCTGCCCCTGCCGCAGAACGGGCTGCTGGTCGGCACCTACATGAAGCTGATCGACCTCAGCGCCGACGGGACGAAGATCCGGATCTACTTCACCTCCCTGTCGCGGGCGCGGAGCAACATGCCCGACCTGGAGCAGAAGATCGCCGCCGAGTATCCCAGCGCCACCGGCTCTGACTTCGCCCCGCTGGAAGCAGGCATCATTGACGCTCAGACCTACGTCGAGCAGGGGCTGAAGTGGTACGACATGTACCGCCCGGTGCAGGAGTATGTCATCCAGACCTATAAGCCCGATGTGGTCATGGCGGGCTATCCGGTCACCGACGAATTCTCGCACCAGTTCCTGGCGCTGACGACCGACGCCTATACCGGCCCCCGCCCGGCCTATGGCGACCCGGCGATGGCCGAAGGCTATCTCAAGCAGGCGTACCAGCAGGCGGACACGATCTTGGGTCACCTCTGGGAGTTGATGGGGACCAATACCATCACCTTCGTGGCCTCGGACCACGGCTTCGCCCCCGCGTGGCGCAGCGTGAACGTGCTTCAGGTGCTGCAAAACGCCGGACTGTATGACCCGGCCAACAGGGCCACCAGCAAGGCCAGCGGCTTTATCGCGGGCGGCACGGCCAACATCTACGTCAACCTCAAGGGGCGCGAACAGGGCGGGGTGGTCGAAACCGCCGACTATGAGTCGGTCCGCCAGCAGATCATGGCCGCCTTCAACAACCTGACCGACAACGGCACGAAGGTGACGCTGGCGGTCTGGAACAAAGAGCAGACGCGCACCATCCAGGCCGATGGCTACACCATCAACGCCTGGAACCCCACCCGCACCGGCGATGTGGTGGTGGTGCTCGCCCCGCCCTACCAGTTCGACGCGCCGACTACCGGCCAGGCCATTGCCGACTCGCCGTTCTACGGCCAGCACGGCTACCTGCCCGACACGGTAGATCTGAGCAAGAACATCAACATGCACGCCATGTTCGGCATCTATGGGCCGGGCGTGGCCCAGGGCAAGAAGATCGGCAAGCCGCGCACGATTGACCTCGCCCCCACTGCTGCCTACGCGCTGGGCATCGCCGCACCGCGCTATGCCGAAGGCCGCGTGTTGACCGAAGCGTTCAGCGACAACAGCCCCACCCTGGTCCCTATCCAGGTGCTCGCCTGGGGCGACTACCACGGCCAGTTGGACCCGGTCACGGCGACGGTGGACCGGCTCAGCGTGCCCAGCGGCGGCGTGGCAGCCATCGGAGCCTACTGGAAAGAAGCGAAGGCCAAGAACCCTAACGGCACGATCATCCTCAGCGACGGCGACAACGTGGGGGCGACCCCGCCGAACTCGTCCTTCCTGAACGATGTGCCGATCATCCAGGCGATGAACCAGATCGGCTTCACCGCTTCGGCGCTGGGCAATCATGAATTCGATAAGGGCGTGGCGGGCCTGTTGAACCTGCAAAAAGTGACACAGTTCCCCTACCTGGCCGATAACATCCTCGATGAGAAGACCGGCCAGATCGCCGCGTTCACCAAGCCGTACATCATCGTCCAGGCCAACGGCATTGATGTCGGCATCATCGGCGTGGGCAACCCCGAAACGCCCAGCGCCACCAGCCCGGCGGGCATCCAGGGCTACCAGTGGATCGACCCCATCGCCCCGACCAACAAGTATGTGCAAGAACTGGTCGGCAAGGGGATCAAGACGATCATCGTCGTCTACCACCAGGGGTCGGCTAAGGGTGACTTCGACAACCCGACCGGGATCTTCGCCGACTTCGCCCGCGCCGTGGACCCGGAAGTGGACCTGATCGTCGGCGGCCACACCCGCATCGAAACAATGGCCCGGATCAACGGCATCCTCGTTTCGGAAGCCAACCACGCCATCGACACGACCGAGATGACCCTGCTGGTGGACCCGGCGACCAAGAACGTGGTCTACTCCTGGGGCGCGTTCCGCCGCCCGTATGTCGGCGCGATCACCCCCGACCCCGACCTGGCCGCGCTGGTCAAGAACGCCAATGACCAGATCAAGCCGATCCTGGGCGATCAGGTCGGCACTGCCGCCGCCCTGGTGGACCGCAGCCGGGGGGTCGAAAGCAAGATGGGCAACCTGATCAGCGACGCTATCCGCGCCAGCTACGGCGTTGACGTGGCGCTGCAAAACTCCGGGGGCCTGCGCGCCGACTTCCAACCCGGCCCGGTTAGCAAAGGCGATGTGTTCGCCGTCCTGCCGTTCGGCAACCTCGTCGTCACCGGCCAGCTTAAGGGGTCGGACCTGCTGGCGGCGCTGGAGAACGGCGTCAGTGACGTGTCTGGCACCGCCGGGCGCTTCATCCAGTTGTCCGGCGTCCGCTTCGCCTACGACGCCAGCAAGCCGGTCGGCAGTCGCATCCTCTGGGCGGTGCTGTCCGATGGCCGCGCCGTGGACCCCGCCGCCACCTACAAGGTCGCGGCCAACGACTTCATGGTCGTCGGCGGCGACGGTTATACCGCGCTGACCAAGATGATCAACCCGATCAGCCGGGAGCAGTTGTGGGAAGTGGCCGCCAACTACGTCAAGAGCCTGAGCAACGTCGATCCGCAAATCGAAGGGCGCGTGATCGCGGTGGCGGCGGGCCAACCCGCCCCTACGCCGCCGACTGCCGCCACACCGACACTGCCGACGCCGTCCTCGATCCTGCCGACCGCAGTGCCCGCCGCCGCCACGGCAGCCCCGGCTCCGCCGACTGCTGCGCCGTCTGCGCCCACGGCGCTGCCCCCGGCCCCCACGCCGCTCAGCACGCCCACCGCGCCGCCCGGTATGCCGACCACCGGCGCGGGCGATGGCGGGCTTTCCCTGCCGCTCCTGGCCCTGGTCCTGGCCGTGCTCGTGACGCTGACGGGCCTGCTGCTGACCCGGCGCAAGGCGCTGCGCTAACCGACCGTTCGCCTCAATAGTGCGACCGGCTCCCGTTGTGGGGGCCGGTCGTTTTCATCTATTTTGCGGCTATCCAGCAAGTGTCTGGTATTCCCCCGCTGTCATCCTGAGCGCAGCGAAGGATCTTCTACGAGGTCTATAGTCACCAGGGTTAGCCCGTATCTTCCCTACCCATAATCGGCCTACCCCGACGATCAGGGCACCCGAACAAGATCCTTCGCTACGCTCAGGATGACAGCTTTAGGGGATACAGTGGAGTACCAAACCCCCCAGTGGCTCACGCCTCCTGGTAAACCTGCACCGTGCGGGCAGAGGGGGGCAGCCGGACCGCGCTGCGTCCCCCAAGATCGGGAGTGCCCGGCGGCACATGCCAAGCGGCCAGCGGCACGCCGTCCACCAGCACGCGCTCTACCGGGAACGGCAGCCACAGATCGTAGCCGCCCGGCGGCGGGGTGGGCGCGGTGAGGGTCAGGATCGCCGCGCCTGTGCCTGTCCAGGTAAGCGCCAGATCCAGCGGGCCAAAGCGGGTGGGTGCCCGCGTCACGGCCAGTTCGCCCGGCCCGGCGAACCAGTCGGCGGGCCAGCCCGCCCCCAGCACCAGCCGCGTCCCCTCCTCGAACAGGCACAGGAGGCGCAGGAGCAAGAGCCAGTCGGCGCTGGCCCAGCCGTGTTCCCCGTCGCCATACGCCCCGCCGCCGCTGCGGGGGTGGATCGCCTCCGGCCAGGTGTAGGTGGGGGTGGCCTGCCGCAAGAGCCAGGCGACAAGGTCCCCGGCTGCCGGGTCGCGCTGCGCCAGCAAACACTGAGCGATCCGCATGTTCAGGTAGGTGCCCCAACCGCCGAAATGGATCGGCTGGTAGAACGCGCCCGCCTGATAACTTGTCGCGCGTAACGCGGCCAGGGTCGCCGCCAGCCGGGGATCGTCGGGCGGGAATAGCCCCAGTGGGCACCAGGCTACCAGCGAGCCAATCATTCCTGCATCCAGACCACGCCCCGGAGCCGCCGGGATCGCCGGGGTGCCCAGGCGGCGGGCTTCCCGCTGAAGGCTCCGTTCCAGTGCGGCGCGGAAAGCGCGTGCTTCCTGTCCCCAGTGCGCCGCCGCCCCACCCTGCCCCAGCGCCCGCGCTGCCTGCGCCGTGGCCTCTAGCCCGGCCAGGCCCCAGAAACTATCCCAGTAATACGCATCGGGTGGTCCCAGGTGCTCGGCAGCGCGGCTGGGCGGGAGCAGGCCATCATGGGTGGTCCCCCGCTTGTGCCGGATCCAATCGGCCCCCCGCCCCAGCGCCGGGTACAGCCGACGCAAAAACGCCATGTCGGGGGCCAACTCATGCACCGCCAGCACCGTCCAGATCGCCTGCCCGGTGGCATCCCATTCGCCGCTCGGCCCCTGGAACGCGCCAGCCCGATCTTGCCTTGAGGGATATGTCGCTAGCACCTGACGGGCCTCCGCCGCATAGCCAGTCGCAGCGAGAGCGTGGAGCATATAGGCGGCATCGCGCAGCCAGAAGTCGTGGTAGGTTGCCGGGCCGGGGGTGATGCGGTCCCCATCGTGCAGCACCAGCAGATGGGCTTTGCTCGCCTCCCACGACTCGTCCAATCGCGAGTCCGGCAAGCGCACCTGCATCCCCGCCCCCAGCTGCGCCTTCCAGTCGCGCGTCACCCGCCCTTTGAGCAAGGCGTAGGAGATAGGGGCTGGGGGGTGGGGGGGGGGGTGGTG
>JBBSAN010000039.1:0-17422 GCA_038252265.1 Chloroflexia bacterium | reverse complement strand
GGAATGGGGAATAGAGTGGACATGGAAGAAGCACTCGCGCCTCCGGTGCTGCAGTAAGCGTGATGAATGTCATAACCGCGCTTATGTGATTCTCATTTTCATATTATCCCTAATTATAGTCGTTAATTTCAACACTACTCACGAGCGTGTGGATGCTCATACGCTATGTCGGCGATGATCGGGTGGGCTTCCTGCCCCAGGACAGGGGGTTTGCCTGGTATAGAACAGCATGGGCCACGTTACAGGGCTACAAAGCGATGAACCAATTACGGAAAGGGCAAGTACAGGGAACAAGCAAAGGCGACATTGTCAGTCAGGTACGGTTTATAGACTGCGCCTTCGGCTTGGCTGCCTGATCTATAGGCTACCGGCCTCCGCATGCCCTCTTTTCCTCAGGACCCGAACATCCTCATTTCTTGCAACAGAACCCCCGCAGCTCGACCAGCGCCCTATCCGCCGCCACCGTCGCAACCCGACCGCGCCGGGGGTGGCAGGGTTTCCTCCCGCAGCACTAGACCGCCCGGCGCTGTTCACAGCACCGGGCGGTCGTCGCAGGCGGCTTCTCGCGGGCGGTTCTAGAACGGGTAGGGCGTGGCTTGATCCTTGGTCGTGACCCACTGCCAGTGGGTGAACTCTTCCCAGTTCGCGGGGCCGCCGTGCCGTCCGCCGTTGCCCGATGCGCCGACGCCGCCGAACGGATTGACGAAGTCATCGGCCACGGTTTGGTCGTTGATGTGGATCAACCCCACCTGGAGTTGCTCCCCCAGGCGCTGGGCACGGTCCACCGCGCCGGAGATCACGCCCGCCGATAGGCCGTAGTCGGTGCGATTTGCCAGCGCCACCGCTTCGTCGTCGCTGTCGAACACCGTGATACAGGCCACCGGGCCGAAGATCTCCTCCTCGAAGGCGCGCATCCCCGGCTGGACCTCGGCCAGCACGGTGGGCTGGTAGAAGAGATCGCGGTACGTGCCCCCCGCCCGCAACACCGCACCCTCGGCCACGCTGGCCCGGACGATCGCGTCGATGCGTTCCAACTGGCCGCGACTGATGATCGGGCCGAGGGCAACCTGCTCGGTCGCTGGGTTGCCGACCGGCAGATGATTGGCCTTGTCGATCAGCCGTTCCAACAAGGCGTCAGCGATCGGGCGCTGGACCAGCACCCGCCCCGCCGACATGCAGATCTGCCCCTGGTGGAAGTAGCAGCCCCAGGCGATATTCGAGATCGTCACATCCAGATCGGCATCGTCCAGGATGATCAGCGAGTTTTTGCCGCCCAGTTCCAGCGTCACCTTCTTCAAGTGCTTGCCCGCCAGCTCGCCCACGCGGCGGCCCGCGCCGGTCGAGCCGGTGAAGGAGATCATTGCCACGTTGGGGTCGGTGACCAGCGCCTCGCCCGCCGCCGCATCGCCCGGCAGCACTTGCAAGCAGCCCGGTGGTAGCCCGGCCTCCTCGAACAGCCGGGCGATCAGGAACCCGCCCGTGATCGGCGTGCGCGGATCGGGTTTGAGCACGACGGCGTTGCCCACCGCGAGCGCGGGAGCGACGGCGCGCATCGAGAGGATCAGCGGGAAGTTGAAGGGCGAGATCACCCCGACCACGCCGTGCGGCACGCGCCGGGCCAGGCTGGTGACGCCTCGGCTGCTCGGCAAGATCACCCCCGCCGGTTCCATCAGCATCCCCGCCGCGCCCCACAGGATCAGGCCCGCGCTATGCATTTCAAAGCCGGCCTTGCCGCCGATGGCCCCGGTCTCACGCATGATCCAGGGGGCGATTTCCTCCGCGTGCTGCTCCAGCAAGAGGGCGGCTTTGCGGATCACCGCCGCCCGCTGATTATAGTCAGTCGCCGCCCAGGCCACGCCGGCGGCGCGGGCCGCCGCCGCGGCCTCGTGTACCTCCGCCGGGGTCGCGCTCCCCACCCGCGTCAAGACCTCCCCGGTGGCAGGTTCGTCCACATCGATCGTCTGGGTGGCCGCCATCCAGTGGCCGTTGAACAGCTTGCCGTCCCAGATCGCGCTATCCATCAACGTGTCCATTGTCGCCTCCTTGCTAGTGACCAGTGGTCAGTGGCCGGTGATCAGTGATCAGTGGCCGGTGGTCAGTGGTCGGTGACCAGTCCCGCGTTGTCTGTCCCTTGTTTGTTGTCGAGAAAGATGTGCTAGGCGGTGCCCCAGACCTCGCGGGCGGTTTCGGCCACGAGGCGCAGCTTGGCTGCCTGATCCTCCGGTGAAAGCAGATTGCCCGCTTCGGTCGAGGCAAAGCCGCACTGCGGGCTGAGCGCCAACCGCTCCAGGGGCACGTATTGCGCGGCTTCGGCGATGCGGCGCTTCAACTCGTCCTTGCTCTCCAGGGCGGGCTTCTTGGTCGTCACCAGCCCCAGCACCACCGTGCGGTCGTCGGGCACATGCCGCAACGGCGCGAACCCGCCGGAGCGCTCGTCGTCATATTCGAGCAGGAAGCGCCCGAACCGCGTGCGCTCGAACACCGAGACAATCGGGTCATAGCTGCCGCTGGCGTAGAACTTACTCTGGTTGTTGCCCCGGCAGAGGTGGATGCCAAAGGTGACGCCGGGGTGGTCGCCGATCACCGCGTTGTCGAGTTCAATGCAGCGATCCAGCAGTTTTTCCGGGTCGGTGCCGCGCTGGCGATAGCCCTCGCGGATGGCCGGGTCGAGCAGCCCGGCGTATTGGGGCGCGTCAATCTGGATATATTCGCAGCCCAGGCGCACCAGTTCGTCCACTTCGGCGCGCAGGATGTCCACCACATCGGCCAGGTAGGCTTCGATATTGGGATAGGCGTCCTTCGATTTGACGGCATCATAATAAGCCGCCGCCTGCTGCGCGTTGATCAATGTCACCTTGGTCGGCCCGGTGGCGCGGGCGCGCAGGTAGGTGAGCTCTTCCATGCACATCGGGCGCAGGCGCTTGAGCCGGGAGACGACGACGGGCCGCTTGAGCACCAGTTCGTGGCCCGCTTCGTCGCGGAACGGGATCGCCCAGCCGCCGTATTTGTCGTACCCTTCGACCGAGTCGATGAAGTGGCCGTAAAAGGCGTAGCGCCGCATCTCACCGTCGGTGATGACCGCCAGGCCCGCCTCGGTCTGCAAGGCGATGGCGTCGTTGACGGCGCGGTCTTCGATCTGCTTGAACGCTCCGTTGTCGAGCGTCCCGGCCTCATGCTGCTGGCGGGCCTCTTTCAAATAGCCGGGCCGTAAGAGGCTGCCGATGACATCGCTGCGATAGGTGGGCATGGGTCAGGCTCCTTTGTTGCGTGATGCATGATGCGTGATGCGTGATGCGTGATGCGTGGCTCGTGGCTCGTGGCTCGTGGTTCGTGGCTTGTGGCTCGTGAAACGTGAAACGTGATGCGTGATGCGTGAAACGTGAAACGTGATGCGTGATGCGTGATGGGTAAGTCCGGGATGGAATTATGGAGACGGGTCGGCGTTGGATTGGGTGTCGGCGGGTTGCCCGGCAACGGTTTCGTGGTAGAGGTGCAGGGCGCGGTCAATAAAAAGGTCGGCGCTGCCCAGGTACTGGGCCGGGTCGAGCGCCTGGGCGATCTCGGCGGGCGACAGGGTGGCGCGTATTTGATCCTCATCGAGCGCGGCCTGCTGGAGGGTGCTGTGCGCGGCCAGGGCGCGGCGGCCCAGGTCGCCCACCAGCCGTTGCGCGGCGGGTCGCCCCAGGTGCGGGGCCAACGCCATCGTCAGCGCCTCGGACATCAGCAGTCCGCCGTCGCGTTCCAGGTTAGCCTGCATCTGCACCCCGTTCACGTCCAGCCCGGTCAGGGCGCGGCGGACGTGTTCGACCGCGCCCGCGGTTGCCCGGAACAGGGCGGGGATCGTCGCCCACTCGGCCTGCCAGCCGCCCGCACCGCGCTCGTGCTCCTGCTCCATCGCCCCCAGCATCACCGGGACCAGCCCGACCGCCTGCCGCGCCGCCGCCAGCGCCAGGGTGGCGTCCACCGGGTTGCGCTTCTGCGGCAGCGCCGACGAGCCGCCTTTGCCTGGCGCGGCTTCCTCGACCACTTCGCCCACCTCGCTCTGCGCCAGCAGGACGAGATCCCCCGCGATTTTCGCCAGCGCCCCGGCGGTGACGCCCAGTGCGGCGGCGATCCCCGCTACCCGGTCGCGCTCGGCGTGCCAGGGCAGATCGGGCAGCGGCAGCCCCAACTCCTCGGCCAGCAACGCCGCGACGGCGAGGCCTTGATCGCCCAGCGCGGCCAGCGTGCCGACCGCGCCCCCGAATTGGAGCGCCAACGCCTGCTCCCGCTGCCCACGCAACGCCCGCGCCTGCCGGGTCAGCAGGGCCAGCCAGCGCGCCGCCTTCAGGCCGAACGGGATCGGCAGGGCCTGTTGCAGTAATGTGCGCCCGGCCATCAGCGTGGCGCGGTGCTGCTCGGCCAGGGTCGCACAGGCCGCACCCGCCTCCAACAGCCCCGCCACTAATATGTCCAGCCCGGCGCGCATCTGGAGCATCAGCGCGGTGTCAATCGCGTCCTGGCTGGTCGCGCCCCAGTGGACATATTTGCCCGCCTCGGCCCCCACCTGCTCCGTGAGCATCCGCACCAGCGGGATAGCCGGGGTGCCCGCGTGCGCCGCCTCCTGGTATAAGGCGGCGACATCGAACGTCGCGACCCGGCAACCGGCGGCGATCGCGTCCGCCGCTGGCTGCGGAATGACCCCGGCGCGGGCCGAGGCCCGCGCCAGCGCCGCCTCGAAGCGCAGCATCGCCGCCACATGGGCCGCGCCGGAGAAGATGGCCGCCATCTCCGGCGTGGTGAACAGGGTGTCCGCCGGGTCGTTCATGCGGCCTGGCCCGCGTGGGCACGGCGAGTGCGCTCCTGGAGATCGCGTAGCATCGTCAGTTCGTCGGCGGTGGGCGGAGGCGTGGTCGCCATCGGCGCGGCGAAGCGCACCGGCCAGCCGGTGGCCGCGCTCACTTGCGGCTGTGTCACCCCCTCGTGGATCGAGACGACGGTCAACTCTTTCGTCACCGGGTCCGGCTCCATCAGGCACAGGTCGGTAATCACCCGGGTCGGCCCGGCGGTGCGGAGGCCCAGGCGCTGCCGGTGGTCGCCCCCCTCGCCAAAGCCGAAGGAGGTGATGAAATCCACCCGCTCCACGAACGAGCGCGCGGTCTGCGCCATGACGACATAGGTTTGTTTGCACAGGCTGGCGATCTCGGGCGCACCCCCGCCACCGGGCAGACGCACTTTTGGGTGGGCGTACGGCCCGATCACGCTGGAATTGATGTTGGCGAAGCGATCCAGTTGCGCCCCGCCGAGGAAGCCGACTGAGATCCGCCCTCCTTGCAACCAGTACTGGAACATCTCGGGCACCGACACGGTGGTGAGCGCCGTTTCGCATAACTCTGGGTCGCCGATAGAGAGGGGCAGCACGTCCGGCTCTGTGCCGATGGTGCCCGACTCGTAGATCAGAGTGATGCCGGGGGCATGGGTCAGCCGGGCCAGGTTCGCCGCCAGCGACGGCGTCCCGATGCCGACAAAGCAGATATCGCGGCTGGTCAGCGCCCGCGCCGCCGCGACGGCCATTAGCTCCGTGTTGGAATAGTCCGCCCCCATGTGTGCTCCTACGAGAGACGAGAAATCAGTGGTCAGTGGTCAGTGGTCAGTGGTCAGTGGTCAGTGGTCAGTGGTCAGTGGTCAGAAGCGCGTTTCCGAACTAGAGTCGCTTAATTATCACTATGAAAAGCCGATTTCTGACTTCTAATTTCTAATTTCTGACTTCTGACTTCTAATTTCTAATTTCTCCGCCATCCAGGCGCGGAACGTGGCGCGGTCCCGTGAAATGGTATCCCAGGCAGTGTAGAAGGCGTTGTCGCGGCCATAATAGCCGTGAGCGTAAGACGGGCGCGCGCCACCGGGTACGGCGACCACCGCGCTCACCGTCCAGTGCGGCAGCACCACCGCGTTCGGGCTGGGCACCCGCAGGTCGTCCACGATCTCTTCGACGGTGACGATCGCCTGCCGCGCCGCCAGGACGACCTCTTTCTGCACGCCGACGATGCCCTCGATCAGCACGTTCCCGGCGCGGTCGGCCCGCTGGGCGTGGATGATCGCCAGGTCGGGCCGGATGGCCGGAACGGCGGCCAGTGGCTCCCCGGTGAACGGGCAGGTGACTGCGCGGATGTGCGGGTTGATCCCGGCCAGATCGGTCCCCTGGTAGGCTCGCAAGATGGCGCAGGGCAGCCCCGCCGCCCCGGCAGCATACGCGGCGGCCATCGCCGCGTGGCTGTGCTCCTCCAGTTCCAGCGGGCCGGGCCAGCCCTGCTCCACCGCGTCGCGCAGCCGGTGCAGCGACCCCACGCCGGGGTTGCCCCCCCAGGAAAAGACCAGCTTGCGGGCACAGCCCATGCCGATCATCTGGTCATAGATCAGGTCCGGCGTCATGCGGATCAGCGTCAGGTCGCGCCGCCTCTGGCGGATGATCTCGTGCCCGGCGGCGAACGGGATCAGGTGGGTGAACCCTTCCAGCGCCAGGGTGCTGCCGTCCTGCACATAAGCGGCGATCGCGTCGGACAGGATCAGAAACTCGGCCATCGGCGCGGCCCCGCTACAGGTTGAAGAACACGGTTTCGCCCGCGCCCTGCAATTTAATGTCGAAGATGTACACGCCTGCGCCCTCTCCAGGCCGGGTCAGCAGTGTGCCGCGCCGTTCGGCGGGGATGCGCATCAGGATCGGATCGGCGGCAGTGGCCGGATCGTCGGCGAAGTAGAGGCGGGTCAACACGTGGTTCAGCAGGCCACGGGCGAACACCGCGACACAAATATGCGGCGCTTGCATCTGCCCGGCGGCGAACGGCACCGGCCCCGGCTTGATCGTCTCGAACCAGAACGCGCCGTCGGCGGCGGTGCCGCTGCGCCCGAAGCCGGTAAAGCCGGGATCCAGCGGCAGATCGCGGGTGTCGGCGGGGTGGTTGTAGCGTCCGTGGTGATTGGCCTGCCAGATCTCGACCACGGCGTCGGGGATGCCGGTGCCGTCACCGTCGTAGACGTGCCCGGCGAGGCGGATGCGGGTGCCCTCGGTCGTGGGCGTGGTCAGGGTGGGGCGGCGGGCGTCGGCGCGGAGCAGGCACTCGGTGAAGAACGGGCCGACCGTCTGCGAGGGGGTCAGGGGCAGGCGGCTCATCAGGACGGCCTCGCGTCTTCAAACGGCGTGGCGGCAGGCCCGGCCAGCACGATATCCCAGCGCCAGCCCAGTGCCCATTCCGGCTCGGTCACATCGTGGGCGTAGGCCGCGATCAGCCGGGATCGTGCTTCTGCCGGGACCGCATTGTAAATCGGATCGAGGGCCATCAGCGGATCGTCTTGAAAGTACATCTGCGTGACCAGCCGGGATACCCAGGAGGAGCCGAGCAGCGAGAAGTGGATATGGGCCGGACGCCAGGCGTTCGGGTGGTTCTTCCAGGGATAGGCCCCAGGCCGCACGGTCAGGAAGCGATAGACCCCGTCGGCCCCGGTCAGGCAGCGGCCCATGCCCAGGAAATTCGGGTCGAGCGGCCCCGGCCACTGATCGTTGCGGTGGGTGTAGCGCCCGCAGGCGTTGGCCTGCCAGACCTCGATCAGGGTGTGCGGCACGGGCGCGCCCGTCTCATCCAGCACCCGCCCGGTGACGATGATCCGCTGGCCGAGCGCTTCGCCGCCCGTTCCGGCGTTGCGGGTCAGGTCTGCGTCCTCCGCCGTCACCGCGCTGATCGCCGGTCCCGGCCCGGTCAACTCGGACAGCGTCAGCGGCACCTCGACCAGTGGTTGGGCGGGAGCGCGCTGCAGGGTCGAGCGGTACGCCTCATAGAGATAGGGCGGAAAGACGGCGCGATCCCCGCGCACAATTTCGCCAATGGTCGTGATCACGGCGGGTCCTCCGGCTGCGGCGGCACTTCCGCACCGGGCAGCACTGTTTTGGCGATGGCAAACGCGGTGTTGGCGGCGGGCACCCCGGCATACACCGCGACATGGAGCAACGTTTCCGCGATCTCGTGCTCCGGCACGCCGATATTCTGGCTGGCCGCCAGGTGCAGGCGCAACTCTTCGGTGCGGCCCAGGGCGGCCAGAATGGCGATGGTGATCAGGCTGCGGGTGCGCCGGTCCAGGTCGGGGCGTGCCCAGACGCTGCCCCAGGCAACCTCGGTGATGAAGCGCTGGAAATCGGCGTCAAAGGGGGTCTGCCGCGCCTGCGTCCGCGCCACATGCTCTGCGCCCAGCACAGCCCGGCGCACCTCCAGCCCGATTTCGTAGCGCGATTCATCCATTCTGGGTCGTCCTCATACTGTTTCCAGGCCCACATAATTCTCCGCGAGCACCGTCGCCGCCGCGTGCGAACTGCACACGTAGCGCAGTTCGGCAAGTTGCAACTGCTCCTGGAACGGGTCATCGCTGAGGCGGTGCAGCAACGAGGTCATCCACGCCGAGAAGTGTTGCACGCGCCAGGCGCGCCGCAGGCACGCGGCGGAATACCCCACCAGCCCGTCGCGCTGCCCGTCGTGATACCAGCCTGTGAGCGCAGCGGCCAGGCGGCGCGCGTCGGCCACGGCGAGGTTCAGCCCCTTCGCCCCGGTGGCCGGGACCACATGGGCGGCATCCCCGGCGAGGAAGAGCCGCCCGTACTGCATCGGCTCAACGACGAAGCTCCGCAACGCCGTGATCCCCTTTTCGAGCACCGGCCCCTCGTGGAGGGTCCAGCCGTCCAGTTCCAGCCGGGTATGTAGTTCGCCCCAGATCCGCTCGTCGGGCCACTCTTCGATCCGCTCGTCGGGCGCGCACTGGAGATAGAGGCGGCTGATCTGGGGCGACCGCAGGCTAAAGAGGGCAAAGCCGCGCGGGTGGCAGGAATAGATCAGTTCGTCGCTGGAAGGGGCGACCGCGGCCAGAATGCCGAGCCAGGCGACCGGATACACCTTCTCGTAGACCCGCAGCACGCCGGGCGGGATGGACGGGCGGCACACGCCGTGAAAGCCGTCGCAGCCCGCGATGAAGTCACATTCCAGTTCGTGGGCCTCGCCACCCTGGCGGAAGGTGACGCGGGGCTGCTCACCAGCGAGGTCATGGACGGCCACATCTTCCACCTCGAACAGGATCTGGCCGCCAGTGTCCAGGCGCGTGCGGATCAGGTCTTTGACCACTTCCTGCTGGCCGTAGATGGTGATCGCCCGCCCGCCAGTGAGGTCGCTGAGAGGGATACGCTGGCGCTGCCCGTCGAACTGGAGGAGGATGCCGTGGTGGACCAGCCCCTCGCGGGCCAGCCGCTCGCCCGCGCCGATGGCATGGAGCAGATCGACGGTGCCTTGCTCCAGCACCCCGGCGCGCACGCGGTGTTCCACATAGGCGCGGGCGCGATCTTCGAGGATGATCGCGTCGATGCCTTGCCGGGCCAGCAACTGGGAGAGCACCAGCCCGGCGGGGCCAGCGCCGATAATCGCGACCTGTGTGCGCACCGGGTGTGCTCCTTCGCTCCTGGCCGCTGTCCCCACTTACGCCCCGCCGCACGGAATCGGCAGGCACGTGGAATATGGACCTCATTCTAATCCCAAAGCCAGCTAGAGTCAAGCAGGATTGTCCGTGTTTACAAGGCGGTTCTCGCTGAGGGTGGGGCCGCGCGGGCCACTTGCCAGGACGACGAAATAGGATATAATTTCGATAGTCAACGTCTACGATCCATGCGACACAGGTGGTGGGGTGCCAACGGCACACGAGGGGATCAACCGGCCCGGTACCCGCCCGCGCCCCGCCGGAGGAGCGACCATGACCGACTATCTCGCCGTGGATGGGCTGCGGCTCACCTATCGCCTGGACGGCCCCGCCGCTGCGCCGCCGCTGGTGTTCATCAACTCGCTGGGCACCGACTGGCGGATGTGGGATCGCCAGATCGGCGCGCTGGAGGGGCGCTTTCGGGTCGTCTGCTACGACACGCGCGGCCACGGGCAGTCCGGCGTCCCGGCAGAACCGACGACGATCGCGCGGCTGGGGCACGATCTGCTGGCGCTGCTGGACCACCTCCAGATCGCGCAGGCGCATCTTTGCGGGCTGTCGCTGGGCGGGCTGACCGCGCTCTGGCTCGCCGCCACGCACCCTGACCGGGTTGGGCGGGCCGTGTTCGCGGACACGGCGGCGCGCATCGGCTCGGTGGCGGGCTGGGAGGCGCGCATCGCTGCGGTGCGTGAGGGCGGAATGGAGGCGGTGCGGGAAACCATCGTCGGGCGCTTCCTCAGCGCAGCGTTTCGCCAGCAGCATCCCGAGGTAATGGACTCGATCAGTGCGATGCTGACCAAAACCAATCCAGAGGGCTACATCGCCGCCTGTGCCGCGCTGCGCGACGCCGATCTGCGCGCCGTCGTCCCCACGATCCGCGTGCCGTCGCTGATCATCGTCGGGGCGCTGGATGAGTCCACGCCGCCCGCCCAGGCCGAAGAACTCCACGCCGCCATCGCGGAGAGCGAACTCGTCCTCCTCCCGCAGGCGGCCCACCTCTCCAATATCGAGCAACCGGCGCAGTTCAACGCGCACCTGCTGGCGTTTCTGACCCAAGGCGGGCCTGCCTGGCCGCCCCCTCCCCGGTAAGAGCGTCGGTCTCTGGCGTGGTCAGGACAACGCTGGCTCGTCCTGCGGCAACTCGCTCAGGTCGGCGCGGAGTTGTGCCCATGCCTGCCGCGCTTCCTCGACCGAGCCTTCGTCACCACCATCCCGTCATAAGCCGGGTCAAGCTCGGCTCCGGTACTGTCAGGTTAACTTGCAACTGGGCAGCAGATCGTAGAGCTTTCCTTTATAATGCTGGCATGACCCCAGCCCCTGATCCTACTCTGTACAAGCGCCACCGTTATCCTACGGAGATTATTGCCCATGCCGTCTGGCTCTATTTCCGCTTCACGCTCAGCTACCGCGATGTCGAAGAGTTGTTGGCCGCGCGGGGGATCCACGTCACTTACGAAACCATTCGCCAATGGTGCTTGAAGTTCGGCCAGCTCTACGCGAATCAACTCAAGCGCCGCCGATCCCAACCCGGGGATAAGTGGCATTTGGATTTGCGACACGATGTCGCATCAAATGAGTGGTCTGGGAGGCGCGTAATGCCCGACAGACTCCGGTTAGTGTCTAAGACCGGTGCTCAATTCCGACGTGCGTTCCTGGTAACGGGAGGGTGCGAAGCTCGGCGTAATGCCTAAGGAAGTAGCCGCCACCGCGGCCAAACCGGGCTAGAGCAAGCTTGGACGGGTGAACGTCAGTGAACTCTTGTTGAGGCTCCGTTAGCCATGCCTGCCGGACGGTGGTGACCAAGACGGCAGTATTGGGTCGAGGGCAAGTTGGCGTCTAGCAACTTGTCAAAGCAGGTAGTGTTGTGCTACCCATGCTGGGACACCAGGACCCCGGAGTACAGAGAGCACCCACCCCAAGCGTATCTCATTGATGCGGAACGTGGAAACCCCGTTGGGGTCTGCCCTATCGGCGGCAGTAAGCCAATCGTAAGAGCGGCCTAACTCCCCAGCGGGAAATGATGCTCCAAGAAGCGAACGCCAGCCGCCGTAAGGCAACAGGAACCCATAACTGGCTGGATAGGGCGATACCCACGCTGAAAAGCGGCCCACGTGGAGCAGGTGAGTTACCTGAAAATTACACCGAGGAGCAGCAAATCGTGGCAGAAGTTAGGACGCCAGCCCCAGGCTGTGTGAACAGACCCACGAGACCGACCGTTTGGCCGACCGTCAACTGGCGGGAAGCTAATCGCCAGGTCCGCCGCCTTCGTCAGCGTATCTTCAGGGCGACACAGGAAAGGGACTGGGATAAAGTCCAGTCTCTACAGCGGCTGATGCTGCGAAGCAGAAGCAATCGTCTGGTGAGTGTGCGTCGAGTGACGCAGATCAACCAGGGCAGGCGAACCGCGGGCGTGGACAAAGTGGTGGTCAAAACACCAACAGCACGAGGACAGTTGGTAGACCAAATGGCAACCGACCAACCCTGGCGCGTAAAACCCACCCGCAGAGTGTACATACCGAAGGCTAACGGCCAACTCCGACCACTAGGAATACCCACCGTAATTGATCGGTGCGTGCAACTGATGGTCAAGAACGCCCTGGAACCAAGCTGGGAAGCCCAGTTCGAGGGCAGCAGTTACGGTTTCCGACCGGGGCGGAGTTGTCATGATGCGATTGCGAAAATCTATGAGCTAGCGCGACCCAATGGCCGACGCAAGTTTGTCGTGGATGCAGACATCAAGGGAGCATACGATCAGGCATCTTGATACTCCCTTCAAGAACCCACTTCAGTGGATTCGCTCATGTGTTTGCCGCGACCTGTGCCGCCTGGTCCGGCGTTGTTGTGCAACAATAGCCCGCTTTTAGCCTTTTGGACCGCCTCCCGTGCCGCAACTATCGCTGCGGCTATTGCCGCTAACCGGGCGCTATCCAGCGCCTGCGCTGGTCCCAGGTAGAACCGCCGCACGCGTCCCCCTACCCGGCACGCGACGTACCAATAGGGTGTGCCGCGTCGCTTTTCGCGCCGCGCCCGGTGCCACGCGCCATCCATCGCTCGAAACACAAACCCCTGCGCCTCGTCAGTCAATAACCATTCTTGCCAACTCGCTGACCCGACTGCCAGGGGCTCCCCGCCGTCCCGGTACACCGTGTCGCGGTAGATCCGTGGTCCTTCCGGCTTTACCTGGCGCATGCTGCCCCCTCACTCCCGCCATTGTTGCACAACACGGCCACTTCGACCCGGCTAACCTGGCCGCTTTTGAGTGCTTGCAGTTGCTCCACCAGGGTGGCCTCATCTGGGAACAAGTACAGTCCCAACAGGGCATCTTTACCCAACACGATGCTGCCGTTATGTAGCCGATCATAGATCCAATGGACCCCACACTGCAAGCGCTTAGCCAGCTGGCTGACCGTCAAGTAGCCGCTCACGTGTCGGGGATGCGCTTGGTGTTGGGTGATCAAAATACCATGCCGCAGCCGTATTGCCCGTACGGTGCTGACCAATACGCAACTTGCCCGCGGCGAGCGGTAGCCTAGTGCGCTCAGTTCCCCAGCGATGACCCCGTCGCGTAGGCCAGCAGTGCTCTGGGCAACGATGATCCGCTCCATTTCCGCCGCGCCGGCCCGATCTCGTAGCCGCCCTACGGTCGTCCGGATTTCTAGCTCTGTCGTTGCGCCCCCTTGCCAAACGATCCGCGCCGCGATGGTATCCGGCTGGAGCCGCCGCACCACGACCTGCTCGATTAAACAGCGCACTAACGCCTTTTTGTGTGGGCTGCTGATCCGTCCCTCCTGCCATAGACCTGGTAGATGGGTTCCAATGGCCCGAAACGCTGCCGCCAGTTCCGGGCTCAGTTTATCCAGTTCATTGGGTTCTACCCGTTCAGCGGCGGCGCTCTCCGCCTGTTGCAAGGTCACCAATGCTTCTTCCCACCGCTTCTCCAATTCACCGGCCACCAGCCGGTTGTCCGGGTCGACCCGCCCAAACTGCCGTTCGGCCAGTGCGGCGCTGTAACGTAAACGCGCCAACTGCTGTTGCTGGGCGGCGTTCAGCGCATTTTGCCCCCTGCTGCGGTGTTCGAGCGCCGCCGTGTAGGCGTCCAGTTCGACGGGGGCCAGGGCCGCAAAGAATGCCGCCACCACGGCGGCATCGATCGGGTCGGCGGGCAGATTCTGGCAGACTGGTATCTGGTATTTCTGACGCAGATGATTACACAAATAGCGCGTCCCGCCGCGGTACTGGATCAGCATCTTATGGCCGCATTCGCTACAGCAGACAATGCCCTGGAGCAAGGCGGCGCCTGGACGGGGCACACCCCGTGTTTTGTTGCGGTCATAAGCGGCGTAGTTATCGGCCAGCATTTGCTGGATCACCACAAAGCTGTCCCAACTGACATAGGCGGGATAGACATCCGGCACCTTGATGCGCCACTGCTCCTGGGGCAAGCGGGTCAGGATCGTCGGCCCGCCGGGTCCGCTGGGATGGGTGGTGCGGCTACGACCATAGACAAACATCCCGCTGTACGCCGGGTTCTTGAGGATGGCCAGCACCGCAGCGATGGCGGCGGTGCGCCAGATAACATCGCCGAAACGGTCACGGCGGGGGAGCAAAAGCGCCTGCTCGTTGAGTAAGCGCAGTACCTGTGAGGCGGACCTCAGGCGTAGAAAGGAGCTGAAGACCCAGTCAATGCGGTCTTGGACCTCGCGATTGGCGCTTTTGTGCACCCTGCCGGTGGCATCCCGCTCTAGACCAACCGGCAGCGCCAGCGCCAATTCGCCCCGGCTGGCCTTATTGAGCAGCCCGGCAGTCATCCGCGCCCGGATGGTATGCAATTCAAGTTCGGAGAGTTGACCTTTCAGTCCCAACAAAAGGCGCCCGTTGGTCGAACCAGGGTCGTAGATGCCATCGGAATCGGCAATGAGGCACTGCTGATAACCACAAACATCGAGCAGGGGGTACCAGTCGGAGCAGTTCCGGCTCAAGCGGGTGACATCGTAGGAGAGGATGAGGCCGACCTGGCCGAGCGTAACCTGGGCGACCATGTCTTTAAAGCCCGTACGGGACTGGATCGAGGTGCCACTGATCCCCAGGTCGGCGTCGATGACCTGGAGTTGATCAGGGCGCCAGCCGAGGGCGAGCGCTCGTTGCTGTAGGGCATACTGCAGACGCAGGCTCTCCTGATGGGAGATCGCCTGATGGGGGCTGGACTGGCGGACATAGATCAAGGCTTGGCGGGTCAGGTGCTGTTTGGAGATGAGTTCTGAGCTGGTCATCGATTACCTCCTGGAAGATGGCGATGAGTTGGTTGCGGATGAGGAGTTGGTGGTCGGGGAACAAGCGTTGCCAAAGGGCGGCGGGAGGAATGGACATAGAGCCGCGCAATCCTGAGCCAGAGCGACAAGCGCGGCGAGCGCCGGGGCCGCGAGTTTGGTCGGGTGGGCCGGCAGCGTTGGCGCGAGGTTAGTACAGGAGCGGGGAATGCGCAAGGTCATGCCGTCGCGATAGGCAACGTAGAGTTGGCTGGGACCGTGGCGGGGGGCAGTGGTGGAGAGTAAAGCGAACCGCCGACCGAAGAGGGGATGGCGGGGATCGATAACCTCGACCTGCTCAACCTCTTCTTCATTCGGGTTATTGAACGGGGTACTTAGTTGGGGGATCGTTCGATCGGATTAGTCACGCCTGGTTATTGGCTCATGTCCCCCTGGACAAAGCCATTCTCCAGAAATGGCTCAAGGCCGGGTTCATCGAGGAAGGGGTCCTCTATCCTACCGAGGAGGGCACACCGCAGGGTGGCATCTGAACGGCACCAACAATATGGCAAAAAAAGTGCTGGAGTGGGAAATCATCGTTCGCATACCGCGGGAGCAGTTGCGTCCTTCCTATAAGAGTGGCTTTGGTGGCGCACCGCTGATCGGTGGTTGGTCGCCATCCCCCGCCGCTCCTCCTGCGGCTAGTCCTGGAGGTTCCGATGCCTCGCCCGGTCCCGCCACCACTCCCGGCAACGGCGGTGCGCCTGCTGTTTGAGCCTAGCCATCGCTCGCCCTATTGTTTGACTGCGGCCTATGCTCGTCTGGTGCCCCGCGCCGCGCGGCCACCCCAACCGACGCCCGCACCTACTAATGAGCAGTCGACCGCTCAATCAGCCCAGTCTGGAGGTACCCAACAGTGAATTCCATGGTTGTTGCCTTTTACGCCCGTGTCTCCTCCGCCCAGCAAGCTGCTGCTGGTACCATCGCCAGCCAATTGGCGGCGTTGCGGCAGCGTATTTCCGCCGATGGCTTGACCCTGCTGCCCGAATACGAATTCGTCGACGATGGCTTCAGCGGTGCCACGTTGCTGCGGCCCGCGTTAGAACGCTTGCGCGATGCCGTCGCCGCTGGTCAGATCGACCGCTTGTATGTCCATTCCCCGGATCGGTTGGCTCGTAATTATGCCTACCAGGTCCTTCTACTCGACGAGTTCACCCGCGCTGGCCTCAATACCGTCTTCCTTAATCGTCCTTTGGGCCAAAGTCCCGAGGATGACCTATTGCTCCAGGTTCAGGGGATGGTCTCGGAGTATGAGCGTGCCAAGTATATGGAGCGGTCGCGGCGGGGTAAACGCCATGCGGCCCAACAGGGATCGGTCAGCGTACTGTCCGGTGCGCCCTACGGCTATTACTATCAGGCCAAAACGGATCGCACGGACCAGGCCCAATATGTCGTCGTGCCCGAGGAAGCAGCAGTGGTGCAGCAGATATTCAACTGGATTGGGCAGGAGCGCTTGAGCATTGGGGCGGTGGCGCGGCGCCTCAGCGCGGCCGGAACACCGACGCGCCGGGGTAAAAAGGTGTGGGATCGCTCGGTGATCTGGGCGATTTTGCGCAATCCGGCCTACAAAGGGCAAGCTGCGTTCGGCAAAACGCAAGCAGCACCGCGCCATCGGCCGTTGCGGATCCAGCGCGGCAGGCCGGTGGCGCCGCGCCGCGCCAGCAATTTGGTTGAACGTGAAGAGGAGCAGTGGCTATATATCGCGGTGCCAGCGCTGGTGGACGCGGGGTTATGGGATGCGGTGCAAGAGCAGCTCGCGGAAAACCGCCAACGGGCCCGCCAAGGACAAAGAGGGGCGCGATATTTGCTGCAAGGATTGGTGGTCTGCGAGCAATGTGGCTATGCGTATTATGGCAAAGAGATCAGTCCGAGCGCCGCCAAGCAGCAGGAGCGGCATTACGCGTATTACCGCTGTATTGGCACTGATGCCTACCGCTTTGGCGGCGAGCGGATCTGCCACAATCGGCAAATGCGCACCGATTATTTGGACGCGGTGGTATGGGAGCAGGTGCAGCAGATATTGGCGGACCCGCAGCGGGTCGCGGATGAATACAGCGCGCGGAGCCGCGGACCGCAAACAGCAGCAGCGGCGGAACAAGCGCGCAGCGCCAGCCAGGTAGAACGCTTAAGGCAGAGTGTCGGGCGATTGATCGATGGGTATATGGAAGGACTGCTGACGAAGGAAGAATTCGAGCCGCGTTTGGGGCGCTTGCGGGAGCGCTTGGGCCGCGCAGAAGAGCAAGCGGCAGCGCAGCAAAGCGCCGTGGAGCACGCGGCCGCGCGACAAGCCGCAGTGAATCAATTAGCAGGATTCGCGGAGCAGGTCCGAGCGGGTTTAGCCGAAGCAGATTGGGAGACGCAAAGGGAGCTAATCCGCGCATTGGTGAAGCGGGTGGCGATTGGGGAGCAGGAGGTGCAGGTCGTGTTGCGGATTGGCGCAGGACCGCCGGAGATTACCACCGATATTTTGCCATATTGTGGGCGGAGTGTGCTCCCCGGTGCTGGCGAACTTTGCGCTGGATGGACTGGAAGCGATACTGCGGGCCAAATACCCGAAAGCCAGCCTAGCCAGTCGCCGCGCAAAGGTTAATCTGATTAGATTCGCTGACGACTTCGTGATTACCGGCAGT
>JBBSAN010000038.1:0-17440 GCA_038252265.1 Chloroflexia bacterium | reverse complement strand
TGCGTTCGGTAAAGGTGATTCTGCCCGAACAAAACGAAGGGGCGCGGCCCTTGCCGCGCCCCCACTATTTACTGAACTCTGAACCCCGCGCTGTTACGCCGCGCGCGTGGCGCTGACCAGTTGGGTGAGTTCGTCTTTCGCGTCGCCGAAGAGCATTTGGGTCTTGGGGTCCACGAAGAGGTCGTTCTCGATGCCGGCGAAGCCGGTGCCGCGCCCCATGAATCCCGCCCTCCGCGCCAGGACGCATTACGTCGCGCCGGCCCAGGGGCGGACGGCTTTATCGAAGGCGTAGGTGCAGTGGGGCGCGCCCATGGCCCGGCAGGCGACTTCGGTCACGCGCACGCGCCAGCCCAGCAGGGATTTTGCCATTTCGGTGTAGGCGGTTTCGCCCGACATGCACAGGGGGATCGTCGCCCCGCGAATGCCCTGGCAGGTGTGGCACTGCTCCATCGCCATGTACCAGGCTTTGGCGTCCTCGGTGATGATCGAGCGGGTCCAGGCACTTTCGGCCTGCTTCGCCATCGCCCGCACAAACCACTCCAGCCGTTGGGCCTCGGGCACGGTCTGAGCCTGCGCCACGACCTGCGGCCAGGTTGGCGTCGCGCGCGCGATCTCGGCAAAGACCATGCCGCAGTTGCGATGAAACAGGCGCGTCAGCGTAGGTCCCAGCATGTCATACACGGCTGTGTACAGCCCCACCAATTCCTCGATGCTACAGGCGGCCCGGTCCTGCGGGTCCGGAGCGGTCGCGGTATAGCGCTCCAACCCTGCCCGCCGCAATAACCCCGCGTATTGTGGTCCACTCACACTATGGATCGTTTGGAGAACGGCACCTAATGTTGCCCCCGATACTGAATAACTCATGTCCCACCTTCTTGTATCAGCACCAACCCAAGTAAATCTGGAGAATCTGATAGCGCCCGTCTTATCTACTATATTACAATAGATATTACCTCCTGTCAAGACCAGCACGGCATTTTAGGTGCCCGTGAACCGCTTACCCTATGTTTCTGCGCCTCCACAGATACGGCTCCATGGTCTGGAGTCAGATATCCAGCGGGGTGGTCATCATTTTCTGGGCATCGGGAATTGCCGGGCGCTCCAGGTGGACCACCGGGCGGGATTGGAAAAGAGCGGGCGGATCACCCATTGGTCAACACGCTTTCTTGCTGAATTGTACGCCCTGAACGGATCATCCAGTACTTTGCTCTTAGCATAGTAGATGCGCGATCGCCCCGTCAAGCGTCCGGGACCAATGACCCGGTTTTAAGGAAAGTCGGTAGCACACCCGCCGGGACCTGCCGGGCCACCGCTCCTTTGTGGGCACAGCAAAGGGGCGCGGCAACCGCCGCGCCCCTCGGACCGTGGATCACGAACCCCGCGCTGTTACGCCGCGCGTGTGGCGCTGACCAGCTTGCTGAGGACGTCCTTCGCGTCGCCAAAGAGCATCTGCGTCTTGGGATCTACGAACAGGTCGTTCTCGATCCCGGCGAAGCCTGCGCCGCGCCCGCGCTTGATGACGATGACGTTGTGGGCCTGGTCCACGTTCAGGATCGGCATCCCGAAGATCGGGCTTTGCGGGTTGTTGCGCGCCGCCGGGTTGGTCACGTCGTTCGCGCCGACCACCAGGGCCACGTCCGCCTGGGCGAACTCGGGGTTGATATCGTCCATCTCGTACAGTTCGTCGTAGGGCACGTTGGCCTCGGCCAGCAGCACGTTCATATGCCCTGGCATCCGTCCGGCGACGGGGTGGATAGCGTACTTCACGTCCACACCCCGGCTTTCCAGCACCTCGGCCAGTTCGCGCACGGCGTGCTGGGCCTGGGCTACAGCGAGGCCATAGCCGGGCACGACGATCACGTTGCGGGCGTAGGCCATCAGCGTGGCGGCGTCCTCGACCGAGGTTTCGCGCATGGGGATGCCCGCCGAGGCACTGGCCCCCGCCGCGCCCCCGGCCACTTCCCCTCCGCCCGTGCCAAACGCGCCGAAGAAGACGTTCGCCACCGAGCGGTTCATCGCCTTCGCCATCAGCAGGGTGAGGAGCATACCGGACGCTCCGACCAGCGCGCCGCTGACGATCAGCACGGTGTTACCGAGCACGAAGCCGGTCATGGCGGCGGCGGTGCCGGTGAACGAGTTCAGCAGCGAGATCACCACCGGCATGTCGGCCCCGCCGATAGGTAGCACGATGACCACGCCCAGTGCCAGCGCCAGCAGCATGATCGCCACGAAGAGGGCCACACTACCCTGGCTGACAAAAAGCAGCAACAGACTCAGCACCACCAGCACCGCCGCAATAAGGCCGTTGACGATGCGGTAGCCGGGGTAGGTGATCGGGCGGCCCGAGATCAGGCCCTGGAGCTTGCCGAAGGCGATCAGGCTGCCGGCCAGCGAGACCGAGCCGATGACCAGGCTGAGCAGGCCCGACAGCAGCGTCTCGAACGGCTGGACCGCGCCGCTCAGCTTGAGGAATTCGGAGAGGGAGATGAGCGCCGCCGCGCCGCCGCCCATGCCGTTGAACAGTGCGACCACCTGCGGCATGGCGGTCATCTGCACCCGCTGGGCCATGAGGAACCCGACCACGGAGCCGATGGCAATCGCCAGCAGGATCCACCAGAGGTTGTCGAGCGACTTGCCCAGCACGGTGACGATCAGGGCCAGCAACATGCCGCCCGCCGCGATCTGGTTGCCGGAGCGCGCCGTGGCGGGCGACGACAACCGCTTGAGACCCAGGATAAAGAGCACGGCGGCCACCAGATAGGCCAGCGCGATAAACGTCTGTAATGCGTCCACAGCTTACCCCTTGTACGAGTGGTTAGTGGTTGGTGGTTGGTGGTTGGTGGCCTTCCGTTCTAATCACTCACCACTCACCACTCACCACGAACCACTGCCTACTGCTTGCCGCCTGCCGGAGGCGTGCGCTTCTTGAACATCTGCAACATGCGGTCGGTGACGACAAAGCCGCCGACGACGTTGATCGTCCCCAGGATGACGGCGACGAAGGCGACGCCGGTCAGCAGCGCGTCGTTGGCCGCAAAGGCGACCAGCATCGCGCCGACCAGCACGATGCCGTGAATGGCGTTCGTCCCCGACATCAGCGGGGTGTGGAGCGTGGCGGGCACCCGCCCGATGACTTCGATGCCGACGAACACCGCCAGGATAAAGACGGTGATGCCGACCAGTAGTGTCTCGCTCATGTTTGCTCCCTTCGGTAAAGGATGAATTAAGAAGGAAGAAGTAAGAAGACCGATTTTGCTTCTTACTTCTTACTTCGCTACTTCTTCCTTTGGTGTGGCGGCGGGTGTAGTGACTCCCATGGCCTTCTGGGTGGCGGCGTGGACGATCTGCCCGTTGTGGGTGATGCAGGTACCGCCGATGATTTCGTCGTCAAAGTTGAGCACCAGCTCGGTCTTGGGGATCAACAGGGCCAGCAGGTTGGTGATGTTCTTGGAATACATCTGGCTGGCGTGGACCGGCACCGTGCTGGGCAGGTTGACCGGGCCGAGGATGGTCACATTGTTGACCACCACCACCTCGCCTGCTTTGGTCAGTTCGCAGTTGCCGCCCGTTTCCGCTGCCAGGTCCACGATGACCGAGCCGGGGCGCATCCCCTGGACCGTCGCGGCGCTGATCATGCGCGGGGCGGGCCGTCCGGGGATCTGCGCGGTGGTGATGACCACGTCGGACATCTGGACGTGCTTGGCGACCAGTTCTTCGGTCAGCTTCTGCTGGTCCTGGCTCAGTTCGCGGGCATAGCCGCCCGTGCCGGTGGCATCAATTTGCTGCCCCTGAAGCTGGACGAACTTGGCCCCCAGGCTCTCGACCTGCTCTTTCACCACCGGGCGCACGTCGAAGGCCTCGACCACCGCGCCGAGGCGGCGCGCCGTGCCGATGGCCTGCAAGCCCGCCACGCCCGCGCCGAGGATGAAGACGCGGGAGGGGGCAATCGTGCCCGCCGCCGTGGTCAGGAGGGGGAAGAACTTACCCGCCGTCTCTGCCGCCAGCAGCACCGCTTTATAGCCCGCTACCGTCGCCATCGAGGAGAGGGCATCCATGAACTGGGCGCGGGTGGTGCGCGGGATGGCGTCCATCGCAAAGCTGGTGATGTTGTTCGCGGCCAGCTTGCGTACAAGGTCGGGGCTGGTCAGCGGCGCTAAGAAGGTGATCAGCACGCTGCCGGGCCGCATCAAATCGACCTCATCCTTGCCCAATGCCGGGTTCACAATCGGCTTTTGCACTTTGAGCACAATATCGGCGGTCCCGAATACCGTCGCGGCGTCGGGCACGATGGTCGCCCCCGCCGCTTGATAGGCTTCGTCGGTGAAGAACGCGCCCATCCCGGCCCCGCTTTCGATCAGTACCTCTTGTCCGGCCTTGACCAGCTTACCCGCCGCATCGGGGGTCAGCGCCACCCGGCGCTCGCCCGGCACAATCTCTTTTGGCACACCTATTTTCATCGGCTAATCCCCACAATCTGTGACCAGTCACTGTTGGCGTCCTGTCCGTTACCCAAAGCTGCCGCAGCACGGGGCCGCGACATATTGCGCGCAAACCCAAAATGACAGACTCGTCATTGGCGATCCCATTATAGCAGAAATTCAAAGTTTGTGCCATATGGCACAAACTTGCAAACGTGCGGCCATGCTGCAACCGCCCCCTATGATGCAGGGGAGGAGCGTCGTGGCGATAAGAAATCGCGGGTATAGGGTGAGGGGAGCCAGCACGCTGGCTCCCCTCGTCGCTTACCCGATGCTGGGCCAGATCAGGCTCAACGGCGGGCGGGGGTGGCGCAGTTGGGGAAGAAGGCGGTGGCCGCGATCTTGGACATCTGTCCACGGGTGGCATTGTTGTTCGGGCGGAAGTAGGGCCGGTTGGCCGGGGCCACGCACGGCTCGAACGGGCCACCGCAGGGATACCCACTGATGATCCCCCGGCTTGCCATCCGCTCGATGTAGACGTAGAAGGTGCTGCCCACGGCCACATCCTCGAAGGTCTGGCCGGTCGGCGTTTCGGTCCAGCCCGCCGCCCCGCTGGTGATCTTGGAGAGCTGGCCGCGCGTGACGTTGTTGTTCGGGCGGAAGTAGGGGCGGTTGGTCGGGCTGACGCACGGCTCAAACGGCCCACCGCAGGGATAGCCGCCGATGATGCCCCGCCCGGCGAGGCGTTCGACCCACAGGGCAAAGGTGCTGCCGGGGGCGACATCCTCGAAGGTCTGTTGGGTGGAGGGGATGACCTCGGCGAAGCCCGCCGACTCGGAGACGATCTTGGCCGTCTGGCCGCGCGTCACGTTGTTATTGGGCCGATAGTAGTTGCCGGGGCAGGGTTCGCCGGGGCCACCGCAAGGGTAGCCGCCGACGATGCCTCGGCAGGCCAGGCAGCGCACGAAGTCATAGAAGGTGCTGCCGACCGGCACGTCCACGAACTGCACCGGGCAAGTCGTCGGCGTCGCGGTCACTGTCGCGGTGCTTGATGCCGCACTCGTCGGCGGCACGGTCGCGGTCGGGGGCACGGTGGGCGTGTTCGTCGGCCCGCCGGGGGTGGGGGTGGCGCACGGGGGTTGGGTGAAGGTGACCAGCAGGCCGCTCGTCAGCGCCGTGTTGCAGGAATACTGGGTGAAGAGGGCGGTCGGCCCCTGGACGCCGGTGGTGGCCCCGCTGCCGTTGCTCGCCAGCGCGCCGTAGACCAGATCAAAGCGCGTCGAGCCTTCATACAGGCGCACTTCAAAGTTGACGCTGCCGCCGCACCCGGCGCTACTGTAGATGCAGGCGCGCCACTCGATGTTGAAGATGCGGTTGGGGGCACTGCCGCTCACCGAGGTGAAGATGCCGTTGCCGGTCTCCGTGGTCACCAGGTCATCCCAGTGGGCGAAGATGGTGTAGGCATAGGGGCCGACGTTGGGGGCGGCGGGCAAGCAGGTGTTGCTGTAGCCGTTGGGTTCGTTGATCGTGGCGAAGTCCAGCCGCCCGTTGGAGTTGACATTCACCGAGGTGAAGGTCTGCCCGTAGAGGACAAACGGGAACGGCAGGTTGATCGGGACATCGCAATCGTCGCACGCGCTGCCGATGTCCTGCGTGCCGGGGACAATCGTCGCCGTGCCCGTCGCCGCGCTGTAGTTCACGACCTGGCACGGATTAACGGTCGGCGTGGCCGTGGCGGTGCCGGTCACCGTGGGGGTCTGGGTGACCGTCCGCGTTTGCGTGGGCGTGCGGGTCGGCGTGGCGGACGGCGGAGTGCCGGTCACGGTCGGGGTCGGGGTGCCCTGCACCGGCGACACGCCGAGGAAGACCGCCGTCATTGGCCCCCAGGTCTGGAACGCGCCGATGTTGTTCACGCCGCGCCCGCGCACGAACAGAATGTGACGGCCCGGCGTCAAGCCGGTGGTATCCACCGAGGCCGAGGCCGAGACGGTGGAGCCGGTGAAGGAGCCGGTCATCGGCAGGGCGGTGCCCCCGGCCCACGGCGGCGTATCAATGTAATATTCGGCATCCCCGACGTTCTGGCTGAAGGTGTTGCCGGTCCAGGCGAAGTTGATCGTGGCCGTCAACTGGGCGGTGGAACCGACCGTCACGGTCATCGGGCTGAGAACGACGTTCGACGTATCCGGGCCGTGCGCCAGGAGATAGGGGGTGCGCGCTATTTTGGCCTGATAGACGAGCGCGCCCCGGTTCGCCGGCCAGAGTGTGCCGGTGGTGTAGGCCAGCGGCACCAGGAAGTCGGAACCGCCGACCTCGGTGGTGTAGGAAGCTGCGCCCAGGTCACCATAGGCCCAGTCGTTGGCATCCCCATCGACGGCATAGAGGCAGTTGGGCGGCTGGCAGGCCTGGTAGCTGTTGCCTGGCGGCGAGGCATTTGCCGCCTGCATGTGCCGGGCGATGTTGCCCAGTTCGGCCCCGTTGGGGGCGGCGGTGCCGGTGAAGCCCCACGGATAGAGGTTCAGCGCGCCGTTGGAGTGCATATTCTGGTAAATGCCGGTGGCGTCCAGCGGGGCCGGGTCGTTGTCGTTCGGGCCGCGTTGGTCGGGGATCAGGCTCCGCACGGTGGTTATGACGGCCTGGGTCTCCGGCTCCGAACTAGCGGCTACGCCGCGATAGGTCTGGTTGCAGGGCGAGCCGCTGGAGCCGCCGCAGCAGTTAAACTTAAAGGGGAAGTTGCGGTTGTTATCAACGCCGAACTGCGTACTGACCGTCGGCGGCCATGATGTGCAGCCGTTGGTGTTGTTCGAGTTCTTGCGCTGGTAGTAGGGCGCATTGCCGCCGCCACCCGACTCGACGATATGGTGACCGTCGGGGTTGAGCATCGGGATGACCCAGATATCCTGATAATCAACCAGCCAGTGGGCATCGGCATCGGTGTCGTAATTGTCGAGCAGCGCGCTGATATAGAGCATGGCGATTTCGGGCACGGCGATTTCGCGGGAGTGGATGCCCGCGTCGTACCAGAAGACCGGCTTGGGACCGGCGATGGCCTGGTTGGTGATGTGCAAGGCCCAGATGTCATAGCCGCTATAGGGCGCGGGGAGGGTGCAGCCGGGGTTCACCTTGCACCACGAGTCGCCCACATCAACCTTCTGGGCCAGCGTGGGGTGGGCGGCGACCTGGGCATCGAGGAAGGTCTGCATTTCCTCGACGGTCTTGTAGCCGCCATAGAAGGTGTTGGGGCTGTCGTTCCCGAACAGGTGCGGATCGTTTGCCAGGCGCGTGGTGGCCTGGTCAATCTCCACCTTCAGCCCCTGGGCGATCATCTGATTATAGGCCGGGCGGTCCACCCAGACGGTCAGGTAGCCGTTGGTGGTCGCCATTTCGGAGGCGTCCCATTGCTGGGCGAGGAAATCGCGCTCAATCGTATTCTTGAAGTAGAGATGGACAACGAGGGTTTCGGGGCGCGTCTGGGCGGTGCTGCTGCCGGGGGCGGGCACGGCGGCTGCCGCCCGCTGGGGCACCATACTCACCCCGGTGAGCAGCCCGGCGGCCATGCTGAATAGCGCCAAACCGAGGGTCAGATAAAATAGGTCCTTCCTTCTCATCACTCGCAAATCTCCCTTATATATTAAGCCCCATGGGGCACGGATCCACTGACCGGCAGACCGCTAGCCGGACATTCACTCCTTCATATGTGCTGCGCGTCGTGTGCTTGGGGTTGGGTTCCTCCTTTGCCTGGCCGGTGGCGCGCCGCGCCGCCACTACTGGCCCTTCCTCCAGGTGGGGGTGCTACTTTTGTTACGGGTGGTTGAGCTTGCGCTGCTGGGTATTATAAGCCCTGGCGCTACGACTTACAATAGCATAGCGGCAGCATAGCGGCAGGCGGTCAGGGTGCGCCGAGCGCGCCTGCACCGGTAGCGGGGGCCGCGGGGGCGGGAGGCTGGCAGCCGGGAAAGAAGCTGTTGGCGATAATTTTCGCCGCCTGGCCGCGCGTGGCCTGGTTACCGAGGCGGAAGTAGGGGCGATTGGCGGGCGCGAGGCATGGCTCGCCCCCGCCCCCACAGGGGTAGCCGCTCATAATGCCCCGGCTTGCCAGCCGCTCGACCGGGAGGTAGAAGGTGCTGCCCGGCGGCACATCGGCAAAGGTCTGCCCGGTTGGGGTCTCGCTGTAGCCTGCCGCCCCGGCCACGATCTTCGCCAGTTGGCTGCGAGTCACGGGTGTATTGGGCCGGTAATAGGGGCGATCCAGGGGGGCCAGGCAGGGTTCGCCCGGCCCGCCGCAGAGGTAGCCGCCGAGGATCCCGCCCCCGGCCAGTTGTTCCACCCACAGCCAGAAGGTGCTGCCCGGCGGCACGTCCTCGAACGTCTGCCGGGTCGTAGGGATGGGACCGGGCAGGCCAGCGCTGGTACTGACGAGCTTGGCGGTCTGGCCCCGGGTGACATTGTTGGTGGGGCGGAAGTAGGGGCCGGGGCAGGGTTCGCCCGGCCCGCCGCAGGGATAGCCGCCGACGATCCCCCGGCAGGCCAGGCAGCGGATGACGTCATAGAAGGTGCTGCCCGGCGGCACGTCGGTGAAGGCGAGGGCGCACACCGTCGGAGTGGCTGCCGGGGGCATGGTCGCGGTCGCTTTGACGGGGGACGGTGTGGCGCTCGGCGTGCGGATAGGGGTGGGGGTCTTGCTGGGTGGGGCGGTGGGGGTGCCCGTCGGCATGGGCGTCTTCGTCGCGGCGGGTGGGGCGGTGGGCGTGGCGGTACTCGGGGGCGTCTCCGTCGGCGTGGCGCTGGGGGTAAGGCAGCCGGGGGTATCATGCTCGATCAAGGTGCGGTAGAAACCCGCCGTGCTGTAGTAGCCGACCGTCCATAGCTCTGTGCCGGCGGCGGCGATGGCCTGGAGGCTGGCGTCACTGCTGGGGCTGACGGTAGGCACCTGGGTCCAGGTGTTGCCGTCCCAGTGCAAGACGAAGCCGCCAAAGCTGGACGCCCAGATGTCGTCTGCCGCGCGAACCTCGATCCCGTGCAGCGTCCCCACGTTGGGCGAGGGCACCACGCTCCAGCTCGCGCCGTTCCAGTGTTCGATCAAGGACGTGCTCAGACTGTTGTACTGGCCGACCGCCCACACGTCGCTGGCCCCCACCGCCGCCACGCCCCAGAAGGCGCGGCTGCCGGTGCCGGGGTTGGCGCAGGTCACCACGCTCCAGGCGGTGCCATCCCAGTGTTCGACCAGCGCCTGGTAGGGGTCCGGGCTGGTGCCCACGTAGCCGACGGCCCAGATGTCGCTGGCCGTGCGGGCGCTCAGGGCGTCAAAGCCGCCATAGGCACTGATGGTGGGACTGCTGACGGTGCTCCAGGCGGTGCCGTTCCAGTGCAGGATCAGCGGTTGATCGTTGCCGCTGGCGTCGTAGTGCCCCACCGCCCAGATGTTGCTCGGCCCCAGGGCAGCGACGGCGGCCAGTTCGTTATCGCTGCTGCCCTGGTTAGGGCTGGGGACGATGGTCCAGGCGGTGCCGTCCCAGCGTTCGATCAGGGTTTGGCGCGGCGCGCTGCCGCTGCTGATCGTGTAGCCGACGGCCCAGGCGTTACCGGCTCCCAGGGCGACCACCCCGTGCAATTCGCTGCTCATACCGGGAATGGGGCTGGGTACCAGGCTCCAACTCGATCCATCCCAATGGTTGATCAGCGGGCGGAACGAGGAGGTGGGCGTGTCATACTCCCCCACCGCCCAGATATCGTTCGTGTTGCGGGCGGCGATGGCTTCAAACCTACTGTCATATACATTGGGCGGCTCGGCGGTAGAAACCACCTCGAACTGCCCCAGGCAGGGCGGTGTTGGCGTGGCGCTCGGCGTCTTGGTCGCGGCGGGCAGCGCCGGGGCGGCGGGCCGATTGGGGGCAAAAGGGGCCGCAGCAGCGGTGGAGGGACGCACGCTGCCGCCCCCCAGCAGGATCACCCCGAGTAGCATACCCAGACCCAACCAACGACGTTGTCCCATCATGTCCCTCTTTCTAACCGGGGTGGTCCGCCTGCGCCGGCGCATCGCTCCTATGGTGAAACGGCTGCTTGCCGCCCCTCAGATGTTGCGCCACACTTACTTGCTGTGGCGTGCTACTTGCGCGGTCCGGCAGCCTGCAAGGGGCGGCGGGTGCGTGTGGGGGTCGCCGTAGCCAGGAGGGGCGCGGCGGCGGGGGCGCTCACTGTGCTTGCCGGGTTCTGGGCTTGCGCCGATGATGCGCCGAGCAGACTACTTCCCGTTAGCAACAGGGCGGCTAACAGCGCAAAAATACCCACGGGAGAGCGGCTCATACCGATCTCTTTCTACAAAGACAAGCGGCCAGCCTACCGGGCACAATGAGGCACTGCCTCGCTTGTGGGACCCCGGTGGCTGACCGCTATGGCTTGATCGTTAATTACCGATTAGCTGCGGTGCTACTTGTTGGGTATTATACCGCTTTCTTCCACTATTTGCAATATTTCTTACAATATTACAATACTCCGCGCACCTCCGGGGTCACCTGATCGGCGAATTTGGCGAAGTTGGCACGGAAGCGTTCCACGAGGTTGTGGGCGGTGGTGTCGTAGGCATCTTTGTCCGCCCAGGTGTTGCGCGGGTTGAGCACCTCGGCGGGCACGCCGGGGCAGGCCACCGGCACCTCGAAGCCGAACACTGGGTCGGTGCGGGTTTCCACCTGGGCCAGCGAACCGTCCAGCGCGGCATGGAGCAGGGCGCGGGTGTGGGCGATGCTCATCCGCTGGCCGGTGCCATAGGGGCCACCCGTCCAGCCGGTGTTGACCAGCCAGACATGCGATCCGTAGCGGGCGATGCGTTCGCCGAGCAGCTTGGCGTAGGCCATTGGCGGCAGGGGCAGGAAGGGCGCGCCGAAGCAGGCGCTGAACTCGGTCTGTGGCTCGGTGATCCCGCGCTCGGTCCCGGCCAACTTGGCGGTGTAGCCCGACAGGAAGTAGTACATGGCCTGGGTGGGCGTCAACTTGGCGATGGGCGGCAGCACGCCGAAAGCATCGGCGCTGAGCATCATGATGTTGCGCGGGTGCCCGCCCCGGCCATCGGGCGCGGCGTTGGGGATCATATCGAGCGGGTAGGCCGAGCGGGTGTTCTCGGTCAGCGACTCGTCGTTGAAGTCTAGCTCGCGGGTGTCCATGTCCATGACCACGTTTTCGAGGATCGTGCCGAAGGCCCGGCTGGCCGCCCAGATGGCCGGTTCGGCGCTGGCCGACAGCCGCACCACTTTGGCATAGCAGCCGCCCTCGAAGTTGAAGACGCCCTCATCGCTCCGGCCGTGCGCGTCGTCGCCGATCAGCACGCGATTAGGGTCGGCGGAGAGGGTGGTTTTGCCCGTGCCCGACAGGCCAAAGAAGAGGGCTACGTCGCCCTCCGGGCCGATGTTGGCCGAGCAGTGCATCGGCAGCACGCCCTCCAGGGGGAGCATGTAGTTCATCACCGTGAACATGGACTTCTTGATTTCCCCGGCGTAGGCGGTGCCACCGATCAGGATCAGGCGTTCGGCCAGGTTGAGGATGATGAACGTTTCGCTCTTGGTGCCGTCGCGCTCCGGCACCGCCTGGAAGCTGGGGATGTTGAGGACGGTGAAGTTGGGGGCGAACGCGGCCAGTTCGGCGGCGCTGGGGCGGATGAACAGGTTGCGGGCGAACAGGTTGGCCCAGGCGTTTTCGGTGATGACCCGCACCGACAGCCGGTGCGCCGGGTCGGCCCCGACGAACAACTCCTGGACAAAGACATCGCTGTTCTGGATATGGCTCACCATGCGCTCGTGGAGCGCCCGGAACGTATCGACGGCAAACGGCTGGTTAACCGTGCCCCACCAGACGTGATTCTCGCTGCTGGGTTCGCGGACCACGAATTTATCTTTGGGTGAACGACCTGTGTATTGGCCGGTGCGTACCACCAGGGGACCGGTGCGGGCGATCAGCCCTTCGCTGCGGCGCACGGCCTCTTCGTAGAGGCTGGCGGCGGGCAGGTTCCACTGAATCGAGTGGACATTGGTGATCCCTTGCTGTACCAGGTCTCGCGTCACAAGTGTTTGCATGTAAATCAACCTCCTTGTTGATCCCACTAAGCCGAGGCGCGGCGTTGCGCCAGTGCAAATGCTCCCTTCCGCGTATGCACTTGTTAAGCCGCACGGGCAGCAGCGCCCCTTAAGCGGTCTTTGCTGAAGATCCTTCCCTAAAAAGTATAATGATATCCGGGCGATTGTCAAGTTTTTCACAAACATTGCGGGCGGTGAAACGGTGGCGCGATTGGTGCTGAGGGAGCGCTAGCCATGATCCGATCTCCACTCACGCTCACCCAGATCAACGCCGCCGATCAGGACACCTTTGTGGCCCTGCTTGGCTGGGTGTTTGAGGGATCGCCCTGGGTCGCCGCCGGGGCCAGGCCCGCCCGCCCGTTCGCGGATCGGGCAGCGCTACACCAGGCGCTCTGTGCCGTCATGTGGGCCGCGCCACCCGCCCGGCAGATCGCCCTGATCGCGGCGCATCCTGATCTGGTAGGCCGCGCGGCACTGGCGGGCACGCTCACCCCCGAGTCCACCCGTGAACAGGCGGCGGCAGGGTTGGACCGGCTGACCCCGGATGAGCAGGCCACCTTCGCCCAGCTCAACGCGCGCTACCGGGAAACGTTTGGCTTCCCTTTCGTCATCTGTGCCCGCGAGAACAAGAAGGAGAGCATCCTGGCCGGGTTTGCCACCCGCCTGGACCATTCCCGCGCCGAGGAGCTCACGACCGCCCTGGCCGAGATCGCGAAGATCGCCTGGTTGCGGTTGGCTGAGGTGGCGGATTTAGAATAAGCGGGTGGTTTCGTATATAATATGGCCTGGTATCGGGCCCCCCCGGCGGGGCGGCAGCGGGCGGCGCTATTGTGTCCGGCAGGTAAGGACGCGCCATTGGGACCTATCGCATCTTCCGTGACGTATGACTTCTCTTGACGAAGGAATCCAGACGCATGAATTGGTCTATTGGCCGCATACTGGGCGCAATGTTTGGGCTGGCGCTGCTGGCCTTGCTGGTGATCACGGTCGTTTACAAAAGCACGAGCCGCAGCCTGCTGGATAGCCGGCTCCTGGTGCGGCAAACGAACCTGGCGCTGGACGCCGTTGCCTTGATCCGCACCAGTGTGACCGATGCCGAAACCGGCCAGCGCGGCTACCTGATCACGGGTGACGAGACCTACCTGAGGCCATATACGACGACGGTCACCGGCATTGACGCGCAGTTCACGCAACTCCGCGCGCTGACGGCCAGCGACCCCGTCCAGCAGCAACCGATCACGGCGCTGGACCAAAAGGTGCAAGAGACGCTGGCGGAGTTGCGGCAGACGATCGACGTGCGGCGGGATCGGGGGTTTGCGGCGGCCCAACAACTGGTGCTGGCGAACACGGGCCAGCAGGCCATGGCGGACATTCGCACCCTGTTGGATCGGATTGAGGCCGAAGCCCAGACACAATTGGTGCAACAGCGGGCCGATGCCGATACCAGTACCCAGAACACCATTGTTCTCCTGTTCTTGCTGGGCTTGCTCAATTTTGTGCTGCTGGGGCTGGCTTTCACCTTTGTCCGTCGTGATGTGAACAACCGCTCGCGGGCCGAGGCAGCGCGCTTGCAGACCACCCTGGTGAGCATCGGCGATGCCGTGATCGTCACCGACCCGGCGGGGCGGGTGACCTTCATGAACCCGGTAGCCGAGGCGTTGACCGGTTGGCCGCAGGCAGACGCGACGGGCCAGGAGTTGACGACGATCTTTAAGATCGTCAATGAGACGACGCGCGCCACCGTCGAGAACCCGGTGGAGAAGGCGCTCCGCCTGGGCACAATTGTCGGGTTAGCCAACCATACGATCCTGATCGCCCGCGACGGCACCGAGCACCCGATTGATGATAGCGGCGCACCAATCCGCGATGGGCAGGGCGCGATCATCGGGGTCGTCCTGGTCTTCCGTGATATCACCGAGCGCAAAGCGGCGGAGGCGGAGCGGGCCGACCTGCTGGCCCGCGAACAGACGGCTCGCGCCGCCGCCGAAGCCAACGAGCAGTATTACCGCTTCCTGGCCGAGAGCATCCCGCAGATCGTCTGGACGGCCCGCCCGGACGGCTGGCGCGACTACTATAGCCAACGCTGGTATGATTATAGCGGCCTGAGCGTTGAGCAGTCGGCAGGCTGGGGGTGGGAGGCGGTGCTCCATCCCGACGACCGGGAGCAGTTCCTGGCCCTGTGGCATCATTCGTTGGAGACGGGCGAACCGTATCAAAATGAATATCGCTTTAAACGCGCCGATGGTACCTATCACTGGTACTTGAGCCGTGCCCTGCCTGCCCGCGATGCACAGGGGCGGATCATCCGCTGGTTTGGGACGAGCACCGACATTGGCGACCAGAAGCGGGCGGTACGGGCACTGAAAGTGCTGGCCGAGGCGAGTGCGGTGCTGGCCTCCTCGCTCGATTATGAAGAAACGGTGGCCGGGGTGGCGCGGCTGGTCGTACCCGATCTGGCCGACTGGTGCGCCGTGGATGTGCTCGACCCCAACGGCGATCTGCAACGCCTGGCGGTGGCCCATGTTGACCCGGCCAAAGTAGAATGGGCGCACGAACTCTGGCGGCGCTATCCGCCCAGCAAGGATGTACCAAGCGGATCATACAATGTCATCCGCACCGGAAAGACCGAATTTCTCCCCGAAATTACCGAGGCCATGCTGGCCCCCATTACCGATCCAGACTTGCTGTCGATCATCCACACCATCGGGTTCACGTCGGTGATCACGGCTCCCCTGGTAGTGCGTGACCGCACCCTGGGAGTGCTCACGTTGGTCACCGCCGAGTCGCGCCGCCACTATACCGAGGCCGATGTCAGCCTGGCCGAGGATCTGGCCCGCCGCGCCGCCGTCGCCATCGATAATGCGCGCCTCTATCGTGAGGCCCAGGACGCGGTCCACATGCGCGACCAGTTCCTCTCGATTGCCGCCCACGAACTAAAGACCCCGCTGACTTCGATGCTGGGCTATACGCAGCTTGTGCAGCGTCGGACCCAGCGCGAGGGTACGCTGAACGAGCGCGATCAGCGGGCGCTGCGTCTGGTGGCCGATCAGACCGAGCGCCTGAACCGCATGGTTGCCTCGCTACTCGACCTGTCCCGCCTGGAAACCGGGCAACTCAGCATCGAGCAGATCCCGGTGGATCTGGGAGCGCTGGCCGGGCGGCTGGTGGAGGAAGTACAACCCTCGCTGGACCGCCACCGGTTGGTGCTCCAGGTCCCCGCCACGCCGCTGCTGATCGAGGGTGACCCCCTGCGTCTGGAGCAAGTGTTGCAGAATCTGATCCAGAATGCGGTCAAATATGAGCCGGAAGGCGGCACGGTCACCGTGCAGGTGGCGCAGCGCGACGGTGCCGCCTGTGTGTCGGTGACGGACGAAGGGATCGGCATCCCAGAACACGCCCTGCCCCGGTTGTTCAGCCGGTTCTACCGCGCCCCCAATGTGGATCCCCAGCAGATCAGCGGGATGGGCCTGGGGCTGTATGTGGTGAAAGAGATTGTGGCGCTGCACCGAGGCACCGTGGGCGTGACCAGCACCGAGGGCCAGGGCAGCACGTTCACGATCTGTCTGCCGCTGCTGGGCGGCGCGCCCCTGGTCCCCGCCGCCGCCGGCCCTGCCGCGTCTACCCTGGAACCTGTATCCTAGCAGCGCGGGCTTGCTGTCGCTGCGGACCCCTGCCGCCCCGGCCCTGTTCCGCTTGACAGCGGGTCGGGTCGGTGCTGTATACTGGTGCAACCTGCGGCCCGGCCCGGTGCTGGGGCCGGGTCCACCCGACATTTTCAGCACTCGTGAACCGTGCAATGTGGCAGGAGGCTACGACGTGCGTACAGAGATTGGCTATGGCAAAGCCCAGATTTCGGTCTACCGGACCTATGCCACGCCCCTGACCGGGGTGCCCCCTATTCCCGAATCGACCTTCACCGGACGCCCCAACACGCTGTTCGCGGCGGAAGTAGACGTGGAGGTCTTCGGTGATAACTTCCTCCCCGCCTACACCGAGGGCGATAACCGCGCCGTGGTGGCGACCGACACGATGAAGAACTTCGTGCTGCGCCAGGCCCTGGTCTTCGACGGCGCGACACTGGAAAGTTTCCTGGCCTTCCTGGGGCGGCAGTTCCTGGCGACTTACCCGCAGATGCAGCACTTGCGGCTCACCGGCACGGAGCAGCCGTTCCTCGCCGCGCCGGTGCCGACCGAGCCAGGGGAGTTTGGGGCCAGCGCGGTACTCTTCAACCGTTCGCACAATGACCATGCCACGGCGACTTTGGACGTGACCCGTTCCGGTGCGGGGATTGCGCTGCCCGCCCATCGCTGTGGCCGGGTGGGGCTGCACCTGATCAAGCTGACCGGCAGCGCGTTCGCGCAGTTCGCCCGCGACGAGTACACCACGCTACCAGAGCGGGTAGACCGCCCGCTCTTCATCCATCTCGATGTGTTCTGGCAATATGGCGACGTGGCCCAGATGATCGCGCCCGCCGCCACGCACTATATCGCCGCCGAGCAGGTGCGCGACGTGGTGCAGGTGACGTTCCACACCTTCGTCAGCCAGTCGATCCAGCACTTGCTGCACGAGATGGGCACCCGCCTGCTGGCCCGTTTCCCCCAGATGGCCGCCGTCTCCTTCGCCGCCCAGAACCGCCTGTGGGACACGGCGTTCGTCTCTGATGCCGATCCGCAAACGAAGGTGTACACGGACCCGCGCCCGCCGTATGGATCAATCACGCTGACGCTGCGGCGCGATGAGGCGTGAAACGTGCTGCGTGCTGCGTGCTGTAAAGGGCGGGTTACCCACGCTATCATCGGTGAACCGTGCAACGTGATGTGTGGTTCTTTGATGTAAGGTGTGGACGACTCCCGCTGTCATCGGTGAACCGTGCAACGTGATGTGTGGTTCTTTGATGTAAGGTGTGGACGACTCCCGCTGTCATCCTGAGCGCAGCGATGGATCTTCTCGGCGGTCCGAGGT
>JBBSAN010000037.1:0-17921 GCA_038252265.1 Chloroflexia bacterium | reverse complement strand
TAGGGGGTGGTGGGTCGCAACACTCTCCCGGCACGCCGCCCACCACCTCACGAGACCTTTAGAGATCGGCTGAGACTGGAACATAGTTAGAAGCCATCATGATCGACGACAAGCTTGTTTTGAGTTACGAAAGGATACGACGATGGCACGCACATTAAACAAAGTCACCCTGATCGGTCGCCTGGGGCGCGACCCGGAGATGCGCTACACCGCGAGCGGCACCGCCGTCTGCACGTTCACCCTGGCAACCAACCGCTTCCGCCAGGGCACCGACGGCCAACCGGCGGAAGAGACAGACTGGCACACCGTGGTGACCTGGGATAAGCTGGCCGAGACCTGCAACCAGTTCCTCAGCAAGGGGCGGCTGGTCTACGTCGAAGGCCATCTCCAGACCCGCTCGTGGGAGCAGGACGGCCAGAAGCGCTACAAGACCGAGGTGGTCGCGCGGGAGATGATCATCCTCGACTCGAAGGAGCGCGGCGAAGGTGGTCCGGCCAACGGCTTTGGGCGTGAAGCCCTGGTCGCCGTCGGGGCCGACACCGACGCGGACGACCTTCCCTTCTAACAAACCTCAGCGGGGCGGCGCGGCGTGGGCGCGCCGCCCCTTTTCTATAAGAAGTCCGCCCACGTTCAACCCTGAGAGCCTGACCACCAACCGAGGAGCGCCCCTATGCCATCCACTGACGAAGCGGATAACAGCGTGCTGCGGACATTGTTCGCCCACAACACCTGGGCCAACCTGAAGCTGCTGACGTTTTGCGAAGCCTTGAGCGAGGAGCAACTCAACGCCGCGGCAATCGGCACTTACGGGACCATCCGGGAGACGCTGCCGCATCTCGTCGGGGCGGAAGTGGACTTTGTGCATCGTGTGAATGGGCAGTGGCCGCCCGAAGCATGGCCGGAGGACCAATTTCCAGGGTTTGCGCTGCTGAAGCAGGCGGCCCAGTGGGCGGACGACGCATTTTCCCAGTTAGCCCTGTCGGCGCGAGCCGATAGCATCGTCGAAGAGCGCTGGCCTGAGCACAAAATGATGGGCCGCTACCCCCTCGCGGGCTTGCTGATGCAGGCGATAGACCATGCGACCGAGCACCGGACGCACATCGCCACCATCCTCACGCAACTGGGGCTGGAGCCGCCGGACATGGCCGGCTGGCTGTACCTGGAAGAAACGGGCGAATTTCAGATGATTCCGATCGAGGCGTAACAGTGTACACAGTCGGATCCGTGCGGCGCGGGCGCGGTGCCTTTTTCAGGGCTAATGGTGGTTGTATCCGCCGCGATCGGGTCGAGTAGGAGGTTTGGATGACAGATGGTATTTGGGGTTTTATCGGTGTGCTTGTTACAGTCATCGTCACGACTTTGGTGGCTGCTGTGACTTGGTTCAAAAACGAAAAAAGCAAACGTCTTGAAGCACAACGTACCCACAAAGAAAAGATCTACACAGAACTAATTACGAATCTGAGTGGTTTTTATGTGAATACTTTTGATTTGCAGAAGAAGGAGCGATTCATCTTGCACTATCGGTTGTGCTGGCTCTACAGTCCCGACGAGGTGATCCGCAAGCTCAACTTGTTTTTCACTTTGGTGAGTAAGCAGGCTTCCCCAGATCATACCCCCGCCGAAAGAGAGAATGTTGTAGCAGAACTGCTGCTAGAAATGCGAAAGGATCTTGCTTTTAGCAAGGAACCTTTAGCGGAGACAACCCTCTCTCCAAAAGAATTTATGCATATAGAAGCCACTAATAAGTGAGAGGTATTCCACTACCGCAAGCTTGATATACTGCTGTCCCAACTAATCCCAGCCAGCGCTTAGAAACCCACCCACTATGGCTAGCCGACCCCTCCCAACCCCCAACCCCCAACCCCCAACCCCCACCCCCGCCTGGCGGCAAGCCGTGGCCGAGGCGGAGGCGCTTGCCAACGAGCAGGCGGCGCAGGCGGCGGGCGGTGATAACACCGTCGCCACGGTGGAGGGCGTGCTGGAGCGGATCACCTACAGCAACGGGGAGAACGGCTACACCATCGCCAAGCTCAAGCTGCCCCGCCAGAAGACCCCGATCACCATCGCGGGCAACATGCCCAGCGTGAACGTGGGCGAGACGCTGCGCCTGACCGGCAAATGGACCCTGCACGCGCAGTATGGCCGCCAGTTCACCGTCAGCCGCTACGAAGTGGCCCTGCCCGGCACCATTCCCGGCCTGAAAAAGTACCTGGGCAGCGGGCTGCTCAAGGGCGTCGGCCCGGTCATTGCCGAGCAGTTGGTCAACACCTTCGGCTTCGACACGGTCGAGATGCTGGAACGCTACCCCGAACGGCTGGCGCAGGTGCCGGGCCTGGGCAGCCGCCGCGCCGTCGCCATCGCCCACGCCTGGCGTGAGCAGCGGGCGCTCAAAGAGGTGATGGAGTTCTTGCAGGCGCAGGGGCTGCCGGTCACGTTGGCCGTCCGCATCGTCAAACGCTATGGCGAGGCGGCGACGGTGGTCGTCCGCGAGCAGCCCTACCGGCTGACCGAGGAAGTCTACGGTGTCTCCTTCAGCGTGGCCGACCAGATCGCCGGGCGGCTGGGGATCGCGCCGGAGACGCCGCAACGGATCTGGGCCGGGGTCAAGCATGTGCTGGGCGAGGCCGCCGAAAACGGGCACACCTGGATGCGCCGGGCCGAACTGGTCCTTGCCGCCGCCCGCCTGCTGGGGCAAGCCTCACTCACCGTGGAGCAAGAACTGGCCCGCATGACCGCCGACGAGCAGATCATGGTCGAGCCGGGCGAGGAGGGGGGCGAAATCGTCTACCCCGCCGCGCTTTATAATGCCGAAGCATTCGTGGCCGGGGCGATCAAGGCGCTGAAGAACTACCCCCACGACCGGCTGAGCGATTGCCGCCACATCGAGTGGAACAAGGCGATTGCCTATTTGCAGGTCCACGACGCCAGCCTGCGGACGCTGACCGAGCGCCAGCAACAGGCGGTGCGGCTGGCCGTGACCGAGCCGGTGACCATCCTGACCGGCGGCCCCGGCACCGGCAAGACGACGACCCTGCGGGCCATCATCAAACTGATGATCGCCCGCAAGCACAGTGTCGTCCTGGCCGCCCCCACGGGCCGCGCCGCCAAGCGCCTGGAGGAGACGACCGGTGCCCCCGCTCGCACCCTCCACCGCCTGCTCGACCTGCACCCCACCTCCAGCGGCGAATATGGTCGGGGGGGTGCACAGATCGATGCCGATCTGGTGATCGTGGACGAAGCCTCGATGATGGACCTCTTGCTGGCCCAGGCGCTCCTGCGCGCCGTGCCGCCGGGGGCGCATGTGCTGCTGGTGGGCGACCCCGACCAGTTGCCCTCGGTCGGCGCGGGCAACGTGCTGCAAGACCTGCTGAACAGCCAGGCCGTGCCGACGGTGCGCCTGACCACCATCTTCCGCCAGTCGGAGGAGAGCGGCATTGTCGGCAACGCCCACCTGATCAACGCCGGAGAAATGCCCCAGGTCAAAGGCTTCAAGGATTTCTTCTTCCTCTCCGAAAGCGTGGCCGAGGCTGCCGCCGCGACCACCGTGGACCTGGCCTGCCGCCGCCTGCCGGCGAAATACGGCTGCGACCCGTTCGAGGATGTGCAGGTGATCACCCCAACCTACCAGGGACCGGCAGGTGTGGACGCGCTGAACGTGCGCTTGCAGGAGCGGCTGAACCCCGCCGCACCGGGCAAAGGCGAACGGCGCTTTGGCGAACGCATCTTCCGCGAGGGCGACAAGGTGATGCAAGTCAGCAACGATTACGACCGGCAAGTCTACAACGGCGACATCGGGCGCATCGTCATGATCAACGCCGAGGAGCAGATGGTGCGCGTGTTGTTCGATAACGAGTGGAGCGCCGTCTACACCTTTTCCGAATTGGACGAACTGACCCACGCCTACGCCATTTCGGTCCACAAGAGCCAGGGCAGCGAATATCCGGTCGTCGTCATGCCGCTCCTGCGGGCACATGGCCGCCTCCTCCAGCGCCACCTGCTCTACACCGGCATCAGCCGCGCCCGCCAACTGGTCGTCCTCGTCGGCGAACCAGACGCCCTGCGCCGCGCCGTCGCCACCACCACCTCCTCCCAGCGCAACACCGGCCTGCGGCGGCGGCTGACCGGGTAGGCGGGGCACTCCTATCCTCGGAGGTTGTCACTCCGGAGCAGCATAGCTACTGCTAAGTCGGTCAGTGCTAGCCGATCCCCACCCTGTCATCCGGAGCGCAGCGAAGGATCTTCGTGGCGGTCAGAGGTGCTGAGGGCAAGATCCCGATCTCCCCTGACGATTTGGTGGCCCCGACAAGATCCTTCGCTGCGCTCCGGATGACAGGGTGGGGATCGGCCAACATCCACCGCTCACCGCCTACCTTGACGCCACCCGCCCTTTTCAGTATGCTACAAGGGCAACGAGGGAGCGGCTGGGTCCCGGTGGGCTCCGCAGTCTTCAAAACTGTCTGGGCGTCGCTAAGAACGGCGTCGGTGGGTTCGACTCCCATGCGCTCCCGCCCCCGAACCGACCAAACGGCCCGCACCTGCGAAGGAGGCGGGCCGCTTTGTGCGCCGATACAGGTATTCCGCGATCAATGAGGGGCCGAACTTCTGACGTCTGATTTCTGATTTCTAATTTCTGATATCTGCCGAACGCATTGCCCGGTCCCCCGGCCCGTGCTATAATAGGCCCGACAAGCAGGCGGATAGCGACCGAGCGACACACAGCACGAGGGAAGCGATGCCATCATTGACCGGCGTGGTGCTGACCGAGATCGTAGGCCGGGATGTCATCTCCTGGCGGGTGACACCCGATGCGTTCCACGAGCTGACCTATTCCATTGATACGGCAGACGTGCCGGGCGTGGTCGTCATCGATGGCCGGGGGCGGATCGAGGATGCGCTGGTGATCCGCTACGCCCCGGCGAACAAGACCATTGTGCAATTCAAAACCCGCACCGACTTCTATGCGCTGCTCTATCGCCGCAATAACTTTGTGGAAGAAACCGACGGCGAGTATATCTACGACGACTCCTGGCGCTACCAGGGCCAACGCTTCCACAACTGGTTCTTTCCCCGCAGCACGCAGTTCGACCTCCTGATCCCCGCCACCCTGGAACACCAATGTGGCGGGTGGCAGGGCCAGGTGACCATTTCGCAGGTAACCCCCGGCATCACCATCCAGGCGCGCTACCGGTTGGATGGGGCCGGAGCGACCCCGCCGCCCGTCGACACTCCGTTCGACTTCGCGCACGCATTGCAGCAACTCGCCCCGCCCGATGGGGGCGAAGCGGCGGCGCTCGTCCGCATGACCGTCCAGGTGCCGGAGTTCGACACGCTTCTGGCGGGATCCACGGCCCTGCGGGCGCTGCTCACCCAGGATCTGGCCGTATGAGCCGGATCCCGCGAATCGGTCTCCTTGTTCCCGGCAGCCGAACGGTTGGCTCGGCCTCGCCGGTCTATCGCCCCGCACCTCCCACGCAACACCGGGCTAGCCCGGCCCTCTGCCCCGGAGGCGCACGCCTGAGGCCAACCCATGCTACCCTTCACCGATCTGGTGCTGGTCGAGATCGACGGCCAGGACGTGGTTACCTGCCACCTCGCCTATGACCCACTCCCGCAAATCAGCTACCCGATCCACAGTCCCGGTCCCGCCGACCTCGCCCTGGTGGACACCCACGGGCGGATCGACCTCTTTGACTATGATGTCAGCGGCGACACGATCAACGTGCAGTTCCACAAACGATCCGACTACTACGGGATCCTCCACCGGCGGCATAACTTCGTGGCGCTCCAGGACGACGCGCACCACTATGAAGAGACCTGGCCGTTCGAGAACCCGCGTTATTTTGCCTGGTTCTTTCCGCACCGGGCGCGCATGATCACCTTCGGGCCGTCCGACCTGGAGCCGCAGTTGCAAGAATGGGATGAGCGTCCAATGCTGGCCCGGCTGAGCAGCGGGCTGACCCTCACGGCGACCTACCAGATCGCCGGGGCGACCCCCACGCTGAGGACACCAGCCGCCGCCCCGCTGGACCTGGACGCGCTGTTGTGCGATCTCGCGCCGCCGCACGGCACCGAGGCGGAAATCCTCTGCCGCCACATCGCGGCCCTGCCCGAACTGGCCGACCTGCTAGGCGGGGCGACGGCCTTGCAGGCGTTGCTGGGCGGGCGGCTTGATCTGAACCTGGTGGCTCCCGGCACCCGGGCCTTGAGCGAAAATACACCGGACGAGGTCAGCCACCTCGACCGCTGGTAAGGAGTGGCATGAGCGCGCAGTTGTGGTACTTTGCCTATGGAGCGAACATGGCGGCGAGCAAGCTGGTGGTGCGTGGCATCGCGCCCACCCGGAGCCTGGCGGCCTACCTGCCCGGCTGGGCGCTCCGCTTCAACCACCCCGGCGCGCCGCCCCGCGAACCGGTGTTCGCCAACATCGACCCCGCTCCCGGCGCGACCGTCCACGGCGTGGCCCACGCGATCAGCCCCGCCGAGGCCGCCGCCCTCGACCGCTTCGAGCAAAGCTACCACCGCGTGCCGGTCACCCTCCACCTGGCCGACGGCACCACCGTGGAGGGCTTCGCCTACCAGACCGACCGGCCCTGCCCCGAAGGGGTGCCCTCTGCCCGCTACCTGAGCCTGTTGCTCGAAGGTGCCCACACCTACGCCCTCCCCACCACCCTGATCGCCGACCTCGAAGCCTTGCTCACCGAGGCTCCCCATGAGTCGCTCGCCCTGGGGGCGCATTGGGAAACGGGCGAAGAGTAGAGCACCACGAAGGGCACGAAGGACATGAAAAGCCCCTAACGCTTCGTGTCCTTCGTGCCCTTCGTGGTGAGTTATAGCAGATAGCGCCGCACCTGCGTGACCAACTGCCCGCCGGTGACCAGTTGGATCGGCTTGCCCGCCGCCCACTCCTGCGCCGCCCCGGTGAATCCGCTGGTGGTGAGGAAAAAGCCGTGCGCCGCGTGAGTATGCATCAGCGTGCCGTAGAAGTCGCGCAGGGCGGGTGCCCCGACATTGCCCATGTAGCGCTTGCACTGCGCGATCACCAGCACCCCGCTGTGCCGCATGGTCAGGTCCACCCCCTCGTCGCCCGTCTTGCCCTGCACCCGCACCTGCTCGTAGCCCATCGCCTCCAGCAACACCCGGCAAAAATGCTCAAAATCCGCCGGGGTCAATTCGCGGATAAAGGTCAGGATCAGGTCGTCGGGGTCGTCGGGATGAAGCGGCAGCGTCGTGCCGGGCAGCCGGATCTGCACCGTCCCCGGACGACGGCGACCTTCCGGGCTGAGCGGATCGACCGGCGCGGCGGGGGTATCGGGCAGCGGTGGGAGCGGGGTCGTCTCACCCGGTAACCGGGGCCGGGAATTCGCCAGGCGCGGCGCGGGATTAACGGCACGCGGCACGGGCGGCAGGATGGGCGGGGCCGGGGCCAGGGTGGCGAGGACGAGCAGCCCACCCGCCGCCGCCAGCAGGAGCAGCCCCCCGCTGACGGTGAAAAACCAGGACAGCCCGTTCAGCGCCTGCACCAGCCCGATCAGCAGCAAGCCCAGCCCGAGCAGCCCCGCTACGCCAGCAGTCGCTCGCCGAATCATCGCGCCCTCCCGTCGGCCAGCACCACCTGGGCCGCGTTGCGCCCTGATGCCCCGGCCACCCCACCGCCGGGATGGGTGCTCGCCCCGGTCAGGTAGAGGCCGGGCACCGGCGTGCGATAGTAGGCCAGTTCGGGCAGCGGGCGCAGCATGAACATCTGGTCCAGGCTCATATCCAGGTGCATGATGTTCCCCTGCACCAACCCGACGTTGCGTTCCAGGTCCAGCGGCGATTGGATGTACACCCCCTGCACGCTGTCGCGCACGTTCGGGGCGTAGACCGCCAGGGTGTCCAGCAGCCGCGCCGCCTCCCGCTCACGGATAGCATCCCAGCGCGCCGCGCCGCCATCGGCCAGCGCATAGGGGTGATACTGCGCCCAGATATAGAGGCCGTGCTTGCCCGGCGGTGTGATCGTGCCGTCGAGCGCCGAGGGCGTCATCACCACCAGCGCGGGCTGGCGGGCCGGTTGCCCCCCGGCCATGTCATCATACGCCGCCTGTAAGTAGGCGACGCTGGGGCAGATCAGTTGCATCCCGGCGTGGGGATTGGCCCCGTCGGCAGGAGGCGCGGCGGTGTAGGCGGGCAACGCATCCACGGCGCAGCGGATAGTCATGCCGATGCCGTTGCCGGTGCGGATCGCCCCCACCCGCGTCCGCAGGTCGGCGGGCAGCGCGTCGGGCGGCAGCAAGCGCAGCAACGTCGTCTGCACATGGGCGTTCGACACGACCGTGCGCGCGGTGACCCGTTCGCCCGACGCCAGGGTCACCCCTGCCGCCCGCCCTTGCTCCAGCAGGATCTCCTGCACCTGGGTCTCGGCCCCCAGGCGCACCACGCCGCCATGATGCGCCAGGCAACGGACCAGCGCCCGCGCCAGTTGCCCCGACCCGCCGACAGGCCGGGTCAGCCCGACCATGTGGTAGATCGCCACCGACCCCAGCAGCGGGCCGCTGCCCACCTCGGACGGCGGCGGCCCGCTTTGTGCCGCCAGCCAGGCCAGGGCGGCCCGCAATTCCGGCGTCTCGAACGTCTCCTCTAGCAGCCGCCCATAAGGGATCATCGTCTTACGCAGCAGTTCCAGCCCGGTCATCGCCGGGTCGCTACGCCCGGCCATCATGTCGCGGGCGGTCGTGGCGGCGATCCGGCCCACCAGTGCCCCCGGCGTCGGTGGCTGCTGGAACGCCTCGAACACCGGGCGGTTGAAGTGCGCCCAGGCGACCATAAACTGCCGGTAGGTCGCTGCGTCGCGCTTCGACCAGGCCGCGATCGATTGGCAGGTCCGGTCGAGATCGCGGTAAAACGTCAGGCTACGCCCATCGGGGAACGGGGCATAGGCCCACGGATCGTGCCGCATATAGCGAAGGCCAAAGCGGGCCAGCTCCAGTTCGCGCACCACCGGCGTCAGGTGGATCAGCACATGGAAGGTGCTACAGGTGTCGAGCGTGTAGCCGGGGAACAATTCTTCGCTGTTGGCCGCGCCGCCGGGCCGGGTCCGCCCATCGCAGACCAGCACCCGCTGCCCGGCCCGCGCCAGGTAGGCCGCGCAGACCAGCCCATTATGTCCCGCGCCGATTATGATCGTGTCGTAGTCCATAGGAGGTGGGGGGTTGAGAAGGTACGAGGTACGAGGTACGAGGTACGAGGTACGAGGTACGAGGTACGAGGTACGAGGTACGAGGTACGAGGTACGAGATGGGGAGTTAACTGTAGTTAGCCGCTATCAAATACCTCATACCTCATACCTCGTACCTCGTACCTCGTCGCTCACGGTTGGTAAAGCTGGCGACCGAGTAGCCCCAGCAACACGTCGAACGGCGGCTTGTTGGCGGGGTGCAATTCAAAACGGGCGCGCTCGAAATATTGCACGGTGTAGGGCTTGCCGTCGGTGGCATTGGTCTCAGTGAATGGCTCGCTGATCGGGTAGCCGTAAAGCGGCAGACCTCCTGTCGCCTGCCAGTATTGCAAGAAACGGCCCTGGAGGCTGTGCTGCGTTTCCGGCACATACCAGCGGTCGGCGGTGGAGGGGAAGGCCGGGAGGGTCGGGAAGGTGCGCCCTGCCGTTACCTGTTCGCCCAGTAAGCCCAGCAGCACATTCGCGGGCGCGGCGTTCTCCGGGTGCCACTCGAAGCGGGCGCGCTCGAACCACTGCACAATATAGGGCTTGTCATCGGTCGGGCTGATCTCCTGGCGCTCGCCGGTGATGGCATAGCCGAACGTCGGCAGCCCACCGTAGGCCCGCCAGAAATCGGTGAAGCGCGTGCTTACCCGGAAGCCGGTAGGAGACCCGGCGTCGGTGGCCGGATCGAGGCCGGGCGGTGGCGCGGGCGTCACCTCCACCACGAAGATCGGGCTGGAAGTGATCGTCACCGGCACCTGCCCATCCTTGCGCGGCACTGTCACCGCGCTCCCGTCTAGCTGCACGATCCGCGCCTGCGGGCTGCTGATCGGCAACGTGACCTGCTGCGGGGCCACATCCTCCGGCACCCACAGCACATGGACCGTGCCGCTCGGCGTGGTGAAACGCACATGGTAGCGGTCGAATTGCGGCTGCCAGCGGTTCGCCACCGCGTGCTGCAACGTCCCCACCCCGGCATACTGCCCGGTGCCCAGCAGGGTCGTCATCGTTTTGTAGGCGACGAACGCCGGGCGCGGGCTGAGGTCGTTGCGCAGCACGCTCATGTTCCCGTACACGTCATTCGGCCCGTTGTTGAACTTGTCCTTCATCTGGAAATAGTCGAAGTGCGCCGCCCCGTTCTCCAGCGCCAGCATGTAGAGACGGACCAACCGCTCGGCCTGGTGCTGTTCGCTGGTGCCCTGGTCCATGCAATTGGCGCAGACGCTCGCCCCATCCTCGGTCACCCAGATCGGCATAGCGCCCCGGCCATGCTGTTGCAGCCATTCCCGCGTCTTGCCGATCCGCCAGGCGAAGTTTTGCACCACCGTCACCGGCACGGTATCCTCCGGCTGGCGGTCGTTCATGTAGGTGTGGATGCCCATCAAGTCGAAGTTCAACTGGCCTCCGCTGGCTGCGGCGACCTCGTTCATAAAGGCCAAGCCCTCGTTGGTCGCATCATGCACATAAACCGAGCCGACCATGACCAGCGCGTTGGGATCGGCCCGCTTGACCGCCGCGTAGCCCTCGGCCAGCAGGGCGGCATACGCGCCGGGGTCGGCGTGCGGTTGCCAGGTGCCGTCCTTATCCGGTTCGTTCCACAATTCCCACACCCCCACCTTGTCGTGCCAGCGGCGCACCGCCGCATCGACAAACGCGCCATAGGCCTTCGGGTCGGCGGGCGGGTACCAGTACCAGTTATCGTCACCCTTCTTGCGCCCCGACGCCCAACTCGGCGTGGTCAAGAGCATCCCGATCACGCTGATCCCGGCATCCTTCAGTTGTTGCAGCCGCGCATCATAGCCATCCCAGGTCCAGCGGTCCACGACGGGCTGGATATTGGCCCAACTCAACTCTTCCCGGCTCCAACGCACCCCCGCCTCTTTCGCCCGGCCTATCAGCGCGGCCCGTTCCGCATCTGACCGCTCCAGGCCGGTGATATAGAGGTTCATCCCGAACGGCGAGGCCGACACGGCAGCCGCCGATTGCGGATTGGGGAGGGCAGACTGCGAATTATTCGCCCCCACCGCCGGGGTCACATGGGCAGCGGCAAGCACAGTAACAACCAGGATCAGCACCATCAGCAGGCGCAACAGACGCATAGGGAGTCCTTACTAGAGCGCGAACGGGGGTGAACAAACCTGTCCCGCAGCGGGGGTGACGAGGGGGCAGCCGTGATACGCCCCATTATAGCCAGCGGGCGCGACGGGTGTCAAGGCGCTGTCAACGGCTTAGGAAACGGATTAAACGGATACGATAGCCACAATCATCCGTTTAATCCGCTTCCTAATCTGTTGACAGCGCGGCCCCGATCTTGCACCCGCCCGCTCCCATGATAGTCTACGGCGATCCCCAATTTGACGCGACGCTAAGTACCTTGCTCGTGCAGCTACAGACACTAGTGGCCGCAATCCGGCGCACCCCGCCCCCGGCGCGATCCCTCGATGCCTTCCGTGCGCTGCTCATTGCTGCCGGGCAGATCGAGCAGGGGGCATTCGACAGCCTGCTGTGGGATTTGCCTGAGCGCCGAATTCATCTCTTGCGCCGCATCCTGCATGACGTGACCGGGGACGCGGCCATAGCCTTCTATAACACCTGGGCTGCCGGGCGGGGCGAAACGAGGCAGGCACCGACCGAGGACGCCCTGGCCCATATGGGGCGCGCTTTGGAGATCGCCGCCCGCCAGCCGCTCGACAGCATACGAGTACCCTTCACCGTCAAGATCCCTGACGGCTACGCCTTCTACGCCCTCTACCCCGAACAGTATTGCCTGGCCGCCGAGCGCTGGCTGGCTGACCACGCCGCCGCTGAGGACCGCCGCGCCGTGGTGGTCGGCATCCGCAGCATCGGCACCAGCCTTGCGGCGAGCGTGGCGGCGACCCTGGCGGCGCACGGCTGGGCCGTCCATAGCGTGAGCGTGCGTCCCAATCGCTTGCCATTCCAGCGCTTTGCCCGGCTAGAACGCCGCCAACTGCATCGCGCCGCCTGGGGGTTGGTGGTGGACGAGGGGCCGGGCCTGTCAGGGTCATCAATGGCTGCCGTCGGGGAAGCGGTGGAACGCGCCGGGATGCCCCGTGCGCAGATCAGCTTCTTGCCCGGCCACGGCGGCGAACCGGGGAGTGAAGCCAGCGATTGGGTTCGCGCCTGGTGGGCCAGCACGCCGCGCTATGTCGTCCCTCCGTCCGAGGTGTTGTTCGGCGGACAGCCGCTGACCGACGCCTTTGCTGTGGCGGTACCTGACCTCTGCGGCCCCGCTGACCCGGTCGCGCAGATCGAGGATATAGGGTGGGGCGGCTGGCGGCGCGTGGTCTATCCCGACCCGGCGCAGTGGCCCGCCGCCTGCGCCCCGTTCGAGCGTCCCAAATACCGCATCACCTTGCAGAGCGGGCGGCGGGTGCTGTTCAAGTTCGCCGGGCTGGCCCTGGCCCCTGGTCCCCTCGGCACCAGCGCCGAAGCCGAAGCTGCCCTGCTGGCCGAGCGCGCCGCCGCCGGGTGGGGACCCGCCCCGCTGGGCACCCGCCACGGCTTCCTGGCCCTCCCCTGGATCGAGGGCACTCCCCTCACCCGCGCCGATGCCGACTCGGCCTTGCTGGCCCACATCGGGCGGTATATTGCCGAGGCCGCCGGGCCGCTCCTTACGCCCGCTGAGGGGGCGGATGCGCGGTTCCGCCTGAACCACTGGCTCTACTGGAACAGCAAGGAAGCGTTGGGCGAAGAAATCGCCGCCCAGGCCAAGCTCCTTGGCGAGAGCCTCACCTCAGCGGCGACCGTCCCCCGCTACGGCGACGGCCACCTGGCCCCCCACGAATGGCTCCGCACCCCCGACGGCGACCTGATCAAAGTAGACAGCACCGGCCACGCCGCCGACCACACCACGGTCGGCCCGCAGCCGGTCGCCTGGGACCTCGCCGGGGCCTGGGTCGAGTGGGGGTTGGACGCGACCAGCACCGCGCCTCTGCTCGCCGCCTACGCCGCCGCCGGGGGCACCCCCATCCCGCCCGCCACACTCCATGTCTACCGCCTGGCCTATGCCGCCTTCCGCCTCGGCCAATGCCAATGCTGCGCCACCCGGACCGCCCACGACCCCGCCGACGCCGCCCGCCTCTGGACGGCCACCGCCTTCTACCGCGCCACGCTGGAACAGGGGTTGGGGGACGAGGTATGAGGTTTGAGGTATGAGGTTTGAGGTACGAATTACAACTCGTCCACCTCATCCCTCATCCCTCATACCTCGTCACCACCCCCCGACCCCTAACCCCCATCCCCCGGCAGTTGACAAGCGTCGCCCCGCTCCGTATGATCAACGTATGCCAACCCAAGACCCGCTCCCAACCCGCCGCGCTGAGTTCCGCCTCAGCCAGCCGATCGAGATCCGCTTCAACGACTACGACCTGCTGGGCCACGTCAACAATGCGCTTTACCTGACCTACTGCGAGTCGGGCCGCTTCGCCTACCTGACGGCGGCGGTCCCCGACCTGAGCGAAAGCGAATTCAACCTGATCCTGGCCCATGCGAGCATCGACTACCGCCGCCCCGTTCGCTGGGGCGACACAGTGCAAATCTGCGCCCGCACCATCACCATCGGCACCAAGAGCTTCACGATGGAATACCTGATCCTGGGCCGCGACGCCGAGGGCGAGTACCTGGCCGCCGAAGCCCGCAGCGTGCAGGTGAACTACGACTACAGCAGCGGGCAGAGCATCCCCCTCCCCTCCGCCGCGATCCGCGCCCTCGAAGCGTTCGAGGGTCGCCCCTTGCGCGGTTAACCCCAAAGCATGGACCCTGCCCCCCCGGCCCCGCTTGTCGCCGCCACCTCGCTTGCCCGCGTGGGCGGCCTGCTCCGCAACCGGCGCGTGCGAACGGGGCTGCAACTGCTCATTGTGGGATTGATCGCCGTCTTCTTCGCCCGCGCCATCGCCCGTGACTGGGATGATATTCGGCAGTACCAGTGGCAGGTGCAGCCAGGCTACCTGCTGGCCGGGATCGGGCTGACCATCGTGCGCGGGCCGGTCATCCTGGCCGGATGGCGGGCGGTGCTGGCGCGGCTGGGCTATCCGCTGGGGGGGCGGGCCGCCGTGCGGGTCTATTTCACATCGGGCATGGCAAAGTACCTGCCGGGGTCGGTCTGGTTCGCCGTGGGGCGCGTGCTGCTGGCCGAGGGCGAGGGCGTGCCCCGCCGCGTCACCGGCTTGAGCATCGCCATCGAAACCGCGCTGATCACCGTGGCCGCGCTCGCCGTCGCCACCCTGGGCCTGACCGCCCTGCCCGCTGTGCCCGTCTGGCCCTATGCCGGGGTCGGGGCGGGGCTGGTGGCCTTCCTGCTCTGGCCGCGCCCGGTGTTCGTGCTGCTGAACCGGGGGCTAGGGCTGCTGGGCCGCGCCCCGGTGGAGATCCGCCTGGACTGGCGCGACCTCGTCCGCTGGCTGCCCCTCTTTCTCCTGAACTGGGCGGTCTACGGCCTCATCTCCTACTGCTGGACCGCCGCCGTCTTTCCGCCCCTCACCCTCGCCGCCCTGCCTTCGCTCACCGGCCTCTACACCGCCGCCTGGGTGATCGGCTTCCTCGCTCTCGTCGTCCCCAACGGCTGGGGCGTGCGCGAAGGCGCGCTGATCACCGGCCTGAGCGGCCTGCTCGGCCTGCCCCTCCCCGCCGCCGGAGCCGCCGCCGTCCTCTCTCGCCTCGGCGGCATCGCGGGCGAAGCGATCTGGGCGGCGATTGCGATTCGGCTGAAGCGGGGACGTGATGCGTGAAACGTGATGCGTATTGCGTATTGCGTATTGCGTATTGCGTATTGCGTATTGCGTATTGCGTATTGCGTAGGTCTGACCGCTGATCCCTGATCCCTTGTCACGCATCACGTTTCACGTTTCACGCGCCAAAATCGCCCGCGCCGCCGCCCCGGCCCGCCCGCGATGGCTGATCGTGTCCTTCGCGCCGGGGGGCAGGTCGGCCACCGTGCAGCCCCGGTCGGGCAGGTAGAAGATCGGGTCGTAGCCGAAGCCGCTGCGCGGGGTCGCCGTGGGAGCCAGCGCGATCTCGCCTTCCAGGCTGCCCTCCACGATGAACGTGCGCCCATCGGGGGACACCAGCGCGATCACACAACGGAACCGTGCCGCCCGCGCCGGTCCCGCAGGCACGTCCACCAGCCGCGCCAGCAGCAGCCGGTTGCGCCCCGCCGCGTCCACATCCCCCGCCCAGCGCGTGCTGTAGATGCCCGGTTCGCCGCCCAGCGCATCCACTTCGATCCCACTATCATCGGCCAGCAGCCAGCAATCCACCCCCGCCGCCTGCGCCTCTGCCTGGTAGGCCTCCGCCTTCAGCCGGGCATTCGCCTCGAACGTCGCGCCCGTCTCGTCTACGTCCAGCACCAGCCCCGCCTCGTCCGCCGCCACTACCCGCATCGGCAGCCCGGCCAGAATATTCCGGAACTCCTCCACCTTCCCCGCGTTCGTCGTCGCCAGCACCAGCAGTACGTCATTATCGCTCATAGCAGTCGCTCCTTCTCGCAAATTCTCCCCATTATACCATGACGTGTGAAACGTGATGCGTGATGCGTGATGCGTGATGCGTGAATTACTGCGTATTGCGTATTGCGTATTGCGTATTTAGATTCCTCAATCCCCATCCTGATCCCTCATACCTCGTACCTCGTACCTCGTACCTCGTACCTCAGCACTCAGCACTCAGCACTCAGCACTCAGCACTCATCGCTCGTCCCGCTTGTGGTATAATGAAGCACACTGTCACCACACAAGGAGGTTTGGCATGGCTACGACAAATAGCGGGTCCGAAGCAGTCGGCACTCGCGGGAACAAAGTGGCGATTATCGGCGCGGGCAAGGTGGGATCGTCGTGCGCGTTCGCGCTGGCGCACACCGGTGTCGCGTCTGATATCGTCCTGATCGACATGATGAAAGACCTGGCCGAGGGCGAGGCGATGGACATCTCGCACGGGGTCGCCTTCCTGCCCCCGACGACGCTCCGCAGCGGCGACTACGATCAATGCCAGGACGCCGACGTGATCGTCATCACGGCGGGCACGGGGCGCAAGCCCGGCGAAACGCGCATGGACCTGTTGCAGCGCAACACCGGCATCATGCGCGGCGTGCTCAGCAGCATCCCCCAGCACAAGCCCGACGCGGTGATCGTCATGGTCGCCAACCCGGTGGATGTGATGGGTTATGCGGCGATCAAGCTCTCCGACTTCGCGCCGCAGCAGGTCATCGCTACCGGCACCATCCTCGAAACCGCCCGGCTGCGCTACATGGTCGGCCAGCACTGCGGCGTGGCTCCCAACGCGGTCGAGGGCTACACCCTCGGTGAGCATGGCGAGTCGCAGGTCACCACCTGGAGCCAGGTCCGCATCGCCGGGGTGGCTGTGGCCGACTACTGCAAAGCGCTAGGCCTGGAGTGGAGTAGCGAGATCGAGGCCGACATTGCCGGGCGGGTGAAAAAAGGCGGGGCCGATGTGATCTCCCGCAAGGGGGCCACCTTCTACGGCATCGCCGTCTGCACCACCCACATCGTCAAGGCCATCCTGCGCGATGAGCACGCCGTTTTGCCGGTCTCTACCCTGGCGGCGGGGGCCTATGGCATTGAAGGCATCTACATCAGCATCCCCACCGTGGTAGGCCGCGCCGGGGCGCTGGGCGTCGTCCCACCCGCCCTCAGCACCGCCGAGGTGGACGCGATGCGCAAGTCGGCAGAGGTGCTGCGCGGCGCGTTGCAAGAAACCGGGTTGAGCTAGCGCCCGCGAACACGCCCCAGCCGGAACAGCGCGGGGGCGGCCTCCGGTCACACCGGGAGGCCGCCCCTGCATTCTCCAAAGCACGGGTCCCATGCGCCAGCCGCTCTTTCGCCATACGCTGATCACCTTGCTCCTGGGCAGCCTGCTGGGCGGGTGTGAGTCGGGGGGGGTGACGCCCCCCCCGCGCCCGCCGATCCTCCCCACAGCAACCATCGCCCAGCAGCCGCTACCGGCCAACCTGGCCTGGCAACCCCCAACGCTCGCCGCCGATCTGCCGGTGCTGGTCGCGGTGGGGCGCGGCGGGCAGACGCTCTACGCCGGGGGTGACCGGCTCTACCGCTCGACCGACGGCGGGCAACGTTGGACCCCCTTGCCGGGCGGCTTCGCGGTGGGAACGCTCGCGGTGGCCCCCGGTCACCCCCAGATCCTCTTCGCCGCCCCGCCCGGAGCCTGCGGCAGCCCGCCTGGTGATCTCCAGCGAAGCACCGACGGCGGCCAGACCTGGCAGAGGCGGGCTGCCGCCGCCGCGACAGTGCTGGATATCGATCCTGCCGACCCGGCGACGATCCTGGGCATCCGTTGCGCTGGCTTGTATCGCAGCACCGACGCGGGGCAGACCTGGAAGCAGGTGCCGGGCACCCCGCAGACCGACCGGGGCGGCCTCTTTCTGGTCCGCGCGGTGGACAAATCGGCGACGCTCTACGCCGTCTACGGGTCGTCACAGAGCACCAGCACGATCCAACGCAGCACCGACAACGGCGAGACCTGGGCCACGTTGACCAACGAGTATCCGTTGCAGCCTACCGGCTTTGCCGTCGATCCGGTGGACGCCCGGCACGTCTTCCTGGCCGAGCACGGGGGCTTCTACTCGTCGGTCGAGGGCGGCGAAAGCTGGAGGCCGCACGTCTATGGGCTATACTCCACCGAGCTGCACGCATTGTTGGGTAGCATGGCGGTGGACACGGTCAGCCCGCCCCCGGCG
>JBBSAN010000036.1:0-18025 GCA_038252265.1 Chloroflexia bacterium | reverse complement strand
GGTACGCGCCGGCAAAGGCGGTGTCCTCCAGGCTGACCACACGAGCGGTGGCAACCGGCGGGCTGGGCGTGGGGAAGACCGGGTTGCCCCGGCTGCCTCCGGCGGTGGGGGCAGGTGGCGCAGGCGGCGTGGTGGGCACTGCGGGCGGCTGCGCGGTCGGCTCGGCAGGCGGGTCGGTCGGCGCAGGCTCCAGCACTGTAGCGGTGGGGGGTTCCGGCGCGGAAGTCGGCGGCGCGGGAGCCGTGGTGGGCGCACTGCCCGGCGATGTTGCCGTCGGCCCGATCCCACCCCCGGCTACGCGGGTGGGCGCAGGGGGCGGGGAGGCGGATGTTGTGCCCAGGTTGATGTTCAGCATCCCGGTCTGGATGGCCCCGAAGCCGCAGGCCAGCAGCAGCAAGGCCACCAGAGGTATAACCATCCACAGCGCGAAACCGCCGCGCGCCGGGGCGGGAGCCACCACAGGAGCAGGCGGCGCGGCGATAGAGGCGGTAGGCTGGTCCACCGGGGCAGGCGGGGGGGGAGCTGCATCGGGCAGGGGCACGAACGGCGTGGGTGCCGTCTGGGGGGACGAAGGCGGAACCGGCGCGGGGTTGTAGGGGGCGGCCAGCACGGGCGGGGGCTGCGCGGGCACCACCGAGACATACGGCGGCGTCGGGCGTTGGGCGTTGGCGAGGTAGACGTTCAGCGCCGCCGCGAAGGCCGCCGCCGTGGGATAGCGCATGGCCGGATTCTTCTCCAGCGTGTGCGCGATAATCGCGTCGAGCGCCTCCGGCACGTCCGGGGTGCAGGCGCGCACCGCAGGCGCGGGCTGGTAGACCTGCTGGTAGGCCACGGCGGCAGCGTTATCGCCCCGGAACGGCGGCTGCCCACACAGCATCTCGTAGAGCACGATGCCCAGCGCATACACATCGGAGGCCGAGCCGACCGGTTGCCCCGTCGCCTGCTCCGGCGACAGGTAGGCTGCCGTGCCGTAGGTCATCCCCTGCTGAGTGAGATCGGGGCCGCTCAACGCCTTCGCCACGCCGAAATCGGTGATCCGCACGGTGCCGTTGCGGTCAATGAGGATGTTCTGCGGCTTGATGTCGCGGTGGATCAGGCCGTGGTCGTGGGCCGTCGCCAACCCCTGGCACACCGCCAGGGCGATCCGTGCCGCGTCGGGGCCGACCAGCCGCCCGCGCTCGGCAATATATTGCTTGAGGTCTTCCCCGTCCACGTACTGCATAGCGATGAAGACCGTGTCGCCCGCCACCCCGTAGTCATACACGTCCACCACGTTGGGGTGGGTCAGGCTGGCCGCCGCCTTGGCCTCGCGCTCGAACCGCTGTCGCGCTTCCGGGTCGCTCACATACTGCGGGCGCAGGATCTTGACCGCCACCGTGCGCCCCAATCGCTGGTCGGTGGCCCGCCACACCTCGGCGGCAGCCCCCGCCCCCAAACGATCCTGCAAGACGTAGCGATTGACCAGCGTATCCCCGGCTTGCGCCATGCCCTACTCCCCTTTCCGCAGGCACACTCCTGCCTGCGTGTATGCGCCCCCGCCGCATCGTCTATGGCACGATCTGGGCCACGAGTGTTGGTATCAGCCCGGCTGCGGGAGGCCACCCGTGGGCGACGGCCTGCCGCTCTGCCGGGGCGACTTGCTTTGCGTCAGTGTTCAGCAATCAGAAGCAGCGGAATATGAATCGGTCGTAGCCTGTCCACACGCCAGCAGCCGCCTTCCCCATACAAGGATTACGATTACGATTACGATTACGATTACGATTACGATTACGATTACGATTACGATTACGATTACGATTACGATTGCAATGAAAGAAGCTGATTTCTGATTTCTGATTTCTGAACACTTATTCCTTTGCTGGCCCTTGTCCGCCGGGGTGGGGCGTGGTATAGTGGAGGGGCGACAGGAGCGGACCGATGACGAGCAGCCATTCCCCATCCCCTATACGAGTTCCCTGGAAGGTCACGCTGGTGGGACCGTGCGCGGCGGGCAAATCCACGATGGCGGCGCGCTTGCGGGCCGCCGGGGTGGCGGCGCGCTGCGTGGCCCAGGAGCATAGCCACGTGCCCTACCTGTGGCAAATGAACAGCCCCGATGTGCTGGTCTATCTCGATCTGGGACTGCCAACCACCCGGCGGCGACTCCAACGCCCCTGGCCGCAAGCGCTGTTCGATGAGCAGCATCGCCGCCTGGCCCATGCCCGCACCCACGCCCATCTGGTCCTCGCCACCGACGACCGCACCCCCGACGACCTCGCCGCCCAGGTGCTCCAGTATTTGCAGACCTTCGACCCCGCCGCCAGGCCGCCGCCGCCCGAACCGGCCCTCCTGCGCGCCTTTCGCCGCGGGCACCCCGATCCGGGGGCGACATGAAGGGGGGTTGGGGGTTGGAGGTTGGGGGTTGGGGGCTCCGGGGCCTGGGGGTCGTGGCGCTTGGGCTGCTGATCTTCGGTTTGCTTCAACCGGCCCCGGCCTGGGCGGCGCACAAGTTGCCGAATGGCCCGCCGCCGTTCGCCTATCCGGGACCCCCACCGACCGCTGTGCTGGTGACCCAGGACGACGCCCCGCCTGCGGTTCAGCCCGCCGCTACACCGGCTCCCACACCTGCCCCGGCTCCGGCCACGGGGGGGCTGACCCCGGATCGTTTCACCATCGGCTTCCTGTTGATTGTGGTGGGCACGCTGGGCGCGGGGCTGGCGGTGCTGGGGCTGCGCCGGGCGCAGCAGCTGCACGATACCGCACTCCCCACCCGCGACCCCACGTCGCGCCGCCCTTGACCCCCGGATTTTGCCTCCTGTGAACGAAAGGACTTGGCCCTATGGACGACCAGAACCCGCGCTCGGCGGCCCTGGCGGCGCGGGCGCGGGCCGTGCTGCCTGGCGGCGTGACGCACGACAACCGCTACTTCGCCACCAACCCGATTTATATCGACCACGCGCAGGGCAGCCGCAAGTGGGACGTGGACGGCCACGAATACATTGATTACTGGATGGGGCACGGCGCGCTCTTGCTGGGCCACAGCCCGCCGCCCATTGTCGAGGCCGTGCTGCGGCAGATGCCCCGCGGCACGCACTACGGCGGCAACAGCGAACTCGAAGTGCGCTGGGCCGAACTGATCCGGCAGTTGGTGCCCAGCGCCGAGCGGGTGCGCTTCACCGCGTCGGGCACCGAGGCCGACATGATGGCCCTGCGCCTGGCCCGCGCCTACACCGGCAAGAACAAACTGCTCAAGTTCGAGGGCCATTTCCACGGCTGGAGCGACCCGATGACGGTCGGCTTCTTCGCCCCGTTCGATGTGCCCGCCTCGGTCGGCATCCCCCGCCAGGTGCAGGAGACGGTGATCGCCGTCCCGAACAACGACCTGGCCGCCGTCGAGCGGGTGCTGGCGGCGGACGACGACATCGCCTGCGTCTTGCTGGAGCCGACCGGGGCGAGCTATGGCACGATCCCGCTGGTGGAGGGCTTCCTGGCGGGCCTGCGCGATCTCACCCGGCGCTATGACGTGCTACTGATCTTCGACGAGGTGATCACCGGGTTCCGCTACGCGCCGGGCGGCATCCAGGCGCTGACCGGCATCATCCCCGATCTGACCGCGCTGGCGAAGATCGTGGCGGGCGGGCTGCCCGGTGGCGCGGTAGTGGGCCGGGCCGAAATCATGGCCCCGCTGGAGTTCCGCGACGACCCGCACTGGAACCGCTATAACCGCGTTCACCACCCCGGCACGTTCAACGCCAATCCCCTCAGCGCGGCGGCAGGCGTGGCGATGCTGGAGATCGTGGCCCAGGGCGAGGCCCATCCCTATATCAACCAGTATGGCGAACGGCTGGTGATGGCGCTGAACGCGGCGCTGCGGCAGGCGGGGGTGGCGACAGGGTGTGTCTACGGCAACGGCTCGATCTTCCATGTGCTGCTGGTGCCAGGGGCCGAGGCCGATGCGCGCGGCCATCTGGTGCCGGGCTGTGTAGACGTGCTGACCCTGCGGGCGGGCACGCCCCCCGCAATCAAGACGGCGCTGCACCAGGCTTTATTGCGCCGGGGGGTGGACCTGATGAGCGGGCAGCACGGTATGTGCTCGACCGCGCACACCCAGGCCGACTTCGATCAGACCGTAGATGCGTTCTATGAGGCAGGCAAGGCGTTGCGCGCCGCCGGGCTGGTTAGCTAACGCGGCGGGACGTGCATCATAATGAAGGTGACCAGCCGATCCAGCACGGCGGGGCCGTAGCGCTGGTCGAACATCTCCACGCCGTGGGCTTTGCCGGGGTAATACTGCTCCTCTTTGGGCGGTGACGCGATGGCGTACATCTGATGAATGTCGGCGTTATAGAGATCGCCTTCGGTGTTGAGAAAGAGCTTGGCGGCGGGGGTGCTGTTCAGATTGGTATCGGTCACGGCTACCCCCAGCGCCGACCGGGGCGACGACATGATGAAGAAGGCCGCCACCTTCTCGTCGGCAGCGACCAGGCCCGTCGCCATGCCACCCAGGCTAGCCCCCCCTAGCACAATGCTGGTCGCACCCTGCGTGCGGGCATAGGCGATCGCGGTATGCAGGTCGGGGCCAATGGCAGTGGGGGTGTTCGTACCGTCCGACTCGCCCTGCCCCCGGAAATCATAGGTCAGCACCAGATAGCCCAGGGCGGCCAGGCGTTCGGCCAGCGGTTTCCAGGTGCCCCGGTTGCTCATGTTCATATGGGACAGCACGACGGCGGTCGTCCCCCTGCCATAGAGGGTCGCCCGCAGGGTCCAGCCGTCCTCCGTGCGGAAGCTGACATCGCGGGGTGCGGGCGGCGGGAGAACGGGTGGTACCGGGGTTGGGACAGGTGTCGGCAGCGCGGGGGTCGGCGTGGGCGGCGGCAGCGGAACCGGCGTCGGTATGGCGGTGACCAGGTCGCAACCGGTAACGAGCAGTAGCAGGCTGATCAACGCGATCAGGCGGGGCAAGTCTCGGCGGCTCATCGGCAGACCCTTTCTCCCCAGGCGGGACGGCAGCAAGCGCCTCGGTGGCGCGCAGTCGCTGCTCTACCTACTGATACCCGCGCCGGGGCTATTTCGTTCACCTGGGCGCGACGGGCACAAAAGGCCGGACCCCGCAGGTGGGTCCGGCTTCTTTGGTGGGGACGGGGCGCGGGCCTACTTGGGCACGATGACCAGCGACATCTGGTCGAAGTAGCCCCAGCGGCGCAGGAACGAGGTCCAATCCGTATAGTAATACTGCCCGTTGCCGACATCCATGATGCTGAGGCCGCCATTGTCATAACCGTAGGCTACGACCGCATGTTCCCCTGGGACTAGCGCGAAGGACTGGCCTCCGGCAGAGTAGGTATACAATTTGCGATAGATGTTGCGGCCTGTGGTGAGCCAGACGACGACCGGATTCCCGACGCGCAAGTTGGCTTTCAGCCGATCCAGCCCCCCATAAAACACCGTCGCATTGTAGCCGTTGGCTTCGAGCACCGGCACCAGCGGCTCGGCATAGACCCCATAGTCGGTCAGGCCCCCGATCGGCCCCATGATGTTGCCCCGGAACCCGACGTGCGGGTTGGGGTTGCGGGGCACGGAACGGAGGAACTCGCCCTCGGTGACCGAGTCGCCCCAGAACTTGGTGACGGCATAGGCGGCGGCATATTCGCAACTCAAATTATATTGTTGCCGGACTGACGGCACCCCTCGGATGGTGGCGGAATCGCGGGCCGCCTGGGCCGCCGGTGGCCCGGCAAATACGGCGGCGACCAGAACTCCGGCGAACAGGAAAATCCCGATAAGTAATTTGTGCGTAGTTTTCATGATCCTACACCCTTACCCTTATGATAGTTGGTCAGGAGGATCCCGTGTTTTGCGTTCCAGCAGGCGGCTCCTGACCCCGGTAAACTTGGATTGCTATTGTTATAAGCGATTCCCGTGCCATGCGTAAGGGAGAAAGATTAAGATTTGCTGTGCAATTGATGATACTCTTTATACATTGCGAAGCCGTCACGCTTATGATATAATTAGGATTGCCCCCTATAAAAGCATCGATGCCGGGCGTACATATTAGGAGATGCTACAAAGTGCATGGCGGACTATAGTACAACGATTGGGCTGGAGGTCCACGCCCAAATTTTGACCGCAAGCAAGATGTTTTGTGGCTGCCCGGCGGAGACCGAATCGCATGGGGCTGCCGCCGTTCCCCCTAACTCGCGGGTCTGCCCGATTTGCCTGGGAATGCCCGGCACCCTCCCGGCGATTAACGCTCATGCGGTCCAGCAGGTGATCCGCACCGCCCTCGCCCTCCACTGTGATATTGCGCTGTTCACCAAGATGGACCGCAAGAATTATCTCTACCCCGACCTGATGAAAGGCTACCAGATCAGCCAGTATGATCTGCCCCTGAGCCACGACGGCTGGCTGGAGATCGAGACGCCCGGTGGCCCCAAGCGCATCGGCATTATCCGCGTCCACATCGAAGAAGATACCGCCCGGCTGCTCCACCGCCGTGACGCCGACGGCAGCCCGTACACGCTCATTGACGTGAACCGTGGGGGCGTGCCCCTGATGGAGATCGTCGGCGCGCCCGACCTCGCCTCGCCCGAAGAAGCCCGCCTCTACCTGACCAAGCTGCGCCAGATTTTGCAATACATCGGGGCCTCCACTGGCAACATGGAGGAAGGCGCGTTCCGCTGCGATGCCAATGTCTCGGTGCGCCCGGTGGGCCAGACGGAATACGGCACGAAGGTCGAAGTCAAGAACATGAACAGCTTTCGCGCCGTCGAACGCGCCCTGGCCTACGAGATCCGGCGGCAAAGCGCGGCCCTGGCGGCGGGTGAACCCATCGCGCAGGAGACGCGGGGCTGGGTGGATGAAACCGGCGAGACGGTAAGCCAGCGCAGCAAGGAATATGCCCACGATTATCGTTATTTCCCCGAACCCGACCTGCCGCCGCTGACCTTCACCGGCGATGACTGGGCCGATCTGCTGGCCGGGATTCCCGAACTGCCCGACGCCCGGCGGCAGCGGTTCAGCACCGCCTATAACCTGCCGGAGCAAGACGCCGAGCTGCTGACCGCCACCCGCGCGGTCGCCGACTATTACGAGGCGGGGGTGGCGGCGGCCCACGCACTCCAGCCCGACGCGAGCGCCCGCCGCTCCGATCCGGGCAAGGCGCTGGCGAACCTGATCCTCAACGACCTGCTCAAGCTCGTGCCGCCGGATACGGCCCTGGCCGACACCCGGGTCACGCCCGCCCATCTGGCGGCGCTGTGGGCCTTGCTCGACCGGGGGGTCATCACCAGCACGATAGCCCGCGAACAGGTGCTGCCCGCCGTGTTCGCCACGGGGGAGGACCCCGCGCAACTCGTTGAAAGCCGGGGCCTGGCCCAGGTACGCGATGATGCCGCGCTCCGCCTGGCGGCCCAGGCGGTGCTAGACGACCCGGCCAATACCCAGACCATCGCGGATTTCCGCCGGGGCAAGGATGCAGCGATCAAACGGCTCCTCGGCGGCGTGATGCGTGCTACCGGGGGCAAAGCGAACTCGCAACTGGCTGAACAGATGTTGCGGGAGCTACTAAGCGATGAGCAATGAGCAATGAGCGATGCGAATCCAACGTTGGGTCCTCGTCGCTCCTTACTTATTGTGCACGCTAACTGAGGCAATTTTTCGGCGGCATTGATGCTCGCTGGATTGCGTGAACGTCTTTTAATACAAATACTCAATGAGGAGGATTTACTACAATGCAGGAACAGGAGATGGTCAAAGGCGACCAGATGACTGCCATCCCGGCCAAACCGAACCCGTTTCAGGTGGCCCAGGAGCAGATCCGCATCGCCGCAGAGCTGATCAACCTCGATCCGGGGATGACGGCGATCTTGAGCCAGCCGGAGCGCGAACTCCATGTCCACTTCCCGGTGCGGATGGACGATGGCACGATTCGCGTGTTCGATGGTTATCGCGTGCAGCATAACACCGCCCGTGGCCCGGCCAAGGGTGGTATCCGTTTCCATCAGGACGTATCAATTGACGAAGTGAAGGCGCTCGCCACCTGGATGACCTGGAAGTGTTCCGTGGTCGATATCCCCTACGGCGGCGGCAAGGGCGGCATCATCGTCGATCCCAAGCACCTGAGCATGGGCGAACTGGAGCGGCTCAGCCGCCGCTTCATCACCGAGATCCAGGGCATCATCGGCCCGCAGCAAGACATCCCCGCCCCCGACGTGAACACCAACAGCCAGATCATGGCCTGGATGATGGACCAGTACAGCCGCAACAAGGGCTACCCGGTGCCGGGGATGATTACCGGCAAGCCGCTGGCCCTGGGGGGTTCCCTGGGCCGCAACGAAGCCACGGCGCGCGGCCTCCAGTTCTGCGTGCGCGAAGCGGCCAAGGCGATCGGCATGAGCCTCGAAGGCGCGCGGGTCGTGGTCCAGGGCTACGGCAACGCGGGCAATATCGCCGCCCGCCTACTTCAGAGCGACGGCGCGCGGGTTATCGGTGTCAGCGACAGCCAGGGTGGCATCCTGAACCCCGACGGCTTCGATGCGATCAAGGCGCTGCGCTACAAGGAAGAGCACGGCTCGGTCATAGGCTTCCCCGGCACCGACCGGGTGAGCAACGCCGAACTGCTGGAGATCCCCTGCGACATCCTGGTGCCCGCCGCGCTGGAAGGCCAGATCACCGCCTCCAACGCCGATCGGCTCAAGGCCAAGATGATCGCCGAGGCCGCCAACGGCCCGACAACGCCGGAAGCCGACCGCATCATCCACGACAACGGCATCCTGATGCTGCCCGACATCCTGGCGAACGCCGGGGGGGTGACCGTGTCCTACTTCGAGTGGGCGCAGAACATCCAGGGCTTCTACTGGACCGAAGAAGAAGTAGACGAGCGGCTACACCGCGTCATGGTCCGCGCCTTCAACGCGGTCTACGAAGCGGCCAAGCACTACAATGTGGACATGCGCACGGCAGCCTACACGGTGTCGATCAAGCGCGTGGCCGAGGCCGTCCGCCTCCGCGGCATCTACTAGATCGTGATGCGTGATGCGTGAGTATCTGCATCGCTACGAAAAGCCCCTGGTGTGAGCCAGGGGCTTTTCGTAGCCGTTTTCGGCCAGACCCGGCAGGGGCTTAACTCTCTATGCCTGCCTCCGGTAGCGCAGCAGGAGCGGCTGCGGTGCCCGGCGCATCCGGCGGCGCGAGCAGGGCATCGCCCCAATGAAGCGCGTCGGCGGCCCGGTAGCGCGGGCGGTCCCGCTTGGGGATGCGCGGCTGGATCAGGCCCTCGCGGCTGGAGATGATCAGGGTGACGCCGCCTTTGTCGGCCTGAGGCTGGTGGATTAATCGCCCCCAGATGGGCGACTCGGGCGGGAAGCGGCCCATCGCCGCATAGGTGAACTTGCTGTCTTCCCAGCTTGCCGCCGCGTCTTTGGCCCGGCGCTGGAAGGCCGGACGCGCCACCCGCTGGGGAAAGTGACACCAGTCGTTGCGGAGCGGGCAGGGGGCGTCGTGGGCGCAGGGAGCCAGGGTGTGGGCACCTTCGGTCAGCAGGTGCTCGCGCAGCCGCCGGACGATAGCGAACGCCGCCGACGTGCCCGGCTCGACCAGCAAGAGCACCCCGGCACAATGCGCCCAGGCGTAGGCCACCACCGCCTGCTGCGTCACCTCGTCCATCTCGTTGAGCAGGTGCCCCAACACCACCAGATCGTATTGCGGAGCCTCGTGCCGCATGGTGCCGCCCAGCGCCACGCTCTCCCACCGCGCCCCACGCACCGCCGCATGGGGGCTCGCCCCCGCCAGTTGCCGCCCCAGCGTAATAAACGCCGCCTCGCGCTCCCAGGCCACGCACGTTTGCAGCGACGGCCAGCGTTCGGTTGCCGCCCACAGGGCAGTGCCCGGCCCGCTGCCCAGGTCGAGCAAGGTAGCTGGCTGCCAGCCGGGGATGCGCGCCTCCGTCGCCGCCATCGCTCCGACCAGTTGGGCATAGGCCGCAGGCAGGATCAGTGCGGCATAGCCCAGCACATCAGGGGTGGTCTGCGCCAGCGGCTTGCCGGGCGCGGGCCGATCCGCCCGGTAACGCTCGCTGAGCCGCTGTGCCGCCCGCATCCACTGCGAATTCGGCACCGTCTTGAGCGCCTCTTCAATCGCCTTCTCTAACGGTGGGGGTAAAGTTAAGAGCAAAGAACGGGTGTCCTCCGAAGGGTCAGGGATCAGGGATCAGGGATCGGTAAGACGCAAGTACTCACGCATCACGTTTCACGTTTCACGTTTCACGCATTACGCTCCACGTTTCGGGTTCTTCAAGCCCGTCCGCAGCTTGTTGCCCACTTCGCGGACGACGCGGGGGGCGACCTGCCCGGCATGGGAGGTCAGGAAACCCTGCACCGCAGCGGGGTCCCACCGGGCTAACCCGCGTAGCGCCCAGGAGAGCGCTTTGACCACCATATCATCACGGTCGGCCACCAGCAAGGCGCAGACGATGAGGGTGCGAGCCGGGTCGCCCTGCCCCCCGCGGGCCGCCGTGTTGAGGCCGATCGTGCTGACCAGCGCGGCACGCCGCCACCAGCGGTCGGGCGAGGCCGCCCAGGCGGCGATCAGCGAGTCCGGCACCTGCCCCATCCGCCAGGCGGGTCCGGCCAGGTAGGGGGCGAACGTATCTACCGCCTCCCAGCGATCCATACCGCGCCCCAGGCGGGTCAATTCGTCCGCCCCCAGGCTGCGGAGCGTGGCGGGGTGGGCGGCGATCAGCTCGTAGGCCAGGAAGCGATAGGCGAACACATCCTCCGCCATGCTCCACGCGAGCAGCCGGTCGGCCACGGCGAGGACGCCCGCCGGGTCCGCTCCTTTCAGCCGGGCGGAGAAGGCGCGGCGCAAGGCACGCACGTCCGGGGTCCGCTGAGCGGGCAAGGCGGCGTATTGAGCGACGAGGTCCGCGACGAGCGCGTCGGCGTCGGGGGTGGGGGGGTGGGGGTGGGGGTGGGGGGTTGGTGGGGTCATGGGTGTTGGTTAGCCGGTAGCTTGCACGAGCGCAGCCAGGGGGAAAGTGGGGGAGATCCGCCCTCCCCCTGTCCCCTCGCCCTGCGAGCGAGGGGGACTCCCCCCACCACTCTTGCCACTCGCACACATAGTCTTGCCAATAACACACTCCGCACTCCGCACTCCGCACTCCGCACTCCGCACTCCGCACTCCGCACTCCGTCCTCACCATTCGCCGCGGAGGACGCCCCAGGCGGCGCGGGGTTCGCCCAGGATGGGGCGCAGGAACTCGGCGGCCATCAGACCGGCGGCGGGTTCGCGCCCGATCAGGAAGTGGCCCACATCGTGGATCACGGCGCGCAAGGCCGGGGGCGGCAGCGTCTCCACGAAGGCGGCGAGGGCGGCGGGGGGACAAAAGTTGTCGTACTCGCCGGTGATGAACAGCTTGGGTCCCGGCCAGCGGCCCAGGTGCGAGAGGTCACGGATGGCGAGGGGGAAGCCGATCGCGACGACGGCGGCGACCCGCGGATCGTGGGGATGCGCGGCCAGGTGAGAAAGGGCGATGCGCGAACCGAAACTGAACCCGGCCAGAGCGATGCGGGTGGAGTCCACCCAGGGCTGGGCGGCCAGGAAGTCGAGCGCCGCGGCCACGTCGGCGGTTTCCCAGGTGCCGCGCACCCAGCTCAGATCGCCGGTGGTGCCCGGCTCGACCAGGATTTCGCCCCCGCTGCCGCCCACCCCCCGCGAGTTGTAGCGCAGGCTGCCCACCCCCAGCGGGTACAGGGTATCGGCCATCGCCCGCAGGATCTTGCTGTCCATCGTGCCGCCGTGGGCCGGGTTGGGATGGAGCAACAGCACCGCCGGATGGCGCAAATGGTCATCAAACCCGGCCATCCGCCCGGCCAGTTGCACCGGTGGGTCGCCCGGCTTCCCGGCAGAGGGGAAATGTACCCGCTGCCACTGCCCACTGGTCGAGCTGGGGTGGGGCGGCCCCACAGAAGAATAGTCCATAACGCCCCTACACCTCTAGCCGCACCGTGCAGATTTCGCGGGGGCGCAGATCGATCCGCCAGCCGGGGGCGTCGGGGATCGAGTGCAACCGCCCGCCATCGGGAACCGGAGTCTCGTCCAGGCGCACCAGTTGCGCGGCCCGCAGGAACGGGGGGGGCACGATCCGCGCCTGCACCGGGCTGTCGCTCAGGGTCCAGGCGCGCAGGATCACCGCGTCACCGTCGGCGCTGCGCTTCAACGCACTCACCACCAGATCGTCCGGCTCGATGATGACCAGCGTGTCGGTGGGCGGCAGCGGACCAGCATGGAAATCCTCGGCCAGCGCCCGCAGCGGCACATTGAAGCTGTGCGCCTGCAAATAGGCGCGGCTGGTCTGCCACGTCCCGGCGAACGGCACCAGCGCATATTCGAAATGGGCCAGCCCCAGGCATTGCGCGCCGGGGGTGGGCAGCCCCGGCCCGGCGTGGCCCTGGCGGGTCGCCAGGTCGTCGCGGCTCAACCAGCCCACGCAACGCAAGAGCGTCAGGGCCAGGGTCACCCCCGCGCCGTCCGGCCTGCGCAGCACCTCGTACTCGGGCAAGCCCCGGTTCGCCAGCAACACCCCGCGCTGCCCATCGCCCACGGCGACCCACGTCTTTTGCGGGTGGGTGGGCACCGGTTGCTCCCGCCAGGTGGAGTCGGCGGCGGGCAAGTCGAGCGGGCGGCGCAGCACGTCGAACGTGCCCTCCGCCTCCGACACGTCGGTCTGCACCGGCACATCGAACAGGACGCGCAGCCGGTGGTCGCCCGCCTGGTTGTCCACGGTGGTGCTGATATCCACGCGGCGCACCCCGTGCAGCAGGCGCACGGTGGAGCGCACCGGGCAGGCCACCCCGGCGGTGCTGCGGCCCTGGCGGTCCTCGCTCAGCCAGGCGGGCAGGAACAGCGTGCCTTCGATGACCAGGCTACTGCCCAACGGAGTGTAGTGCATATCGATCCGGGGCGAGGCGTTGAAGCCGGTGATCACCTGATCCGTGGCCGGGGGGCAATAATTGTACTCGTCGCCACAGTCGCCCGCATCCACAAAGCGATTGCCCCCGGTGACGACCAGCCCGGTCGCCTTGTCGGTGATGGTCAGATCACCGGTTTGGGCCGCTGCTTCCACCACATAAAAATCGTTCTCGATCAGATAGCGTTCGGTGGGGTCCATCTCGCCCACGGTCGGCACGCCGGGGTAGGGGTCGCCCGCGTCAAGCACAGGTTCGGGCAACACGCCGGACAGCAGATCGGGCTGGAAGATCGCGGCGGGGCGGGGCGGCCCGCCTGCCGTCACCGGAGCGGCGGGCGGCAGCGAGGCCGCCGGGACACGACCGGGGCTGATCGGCATCTCGGTCCCTTCGGCGGCGAGCACGTAGGAGCGATAGCCCGGCCCCGGCACGGCGTTGGCGAGGAAGCGGAAGGTCACTTCTTCCGGGCGTAGGCCGCGCAGGCGGAACAGGTGGACATTCTCGCTGGTCACCAGCCGCCGGGCGGCATCGGCCAGCGATTGGAGCAGCACTTCGTCCGGCTCGCCGCTGTCGCTGACGGTAACATCCACGTCGTAGACTCCCGGCTCGTCGCTCGCGTGCAGATGCACGTCGGAGACGACCATGCCATTGATCCGGCCATCGGCGGCCATCGCCAGGGCCACTTCGAGGTTGGCGGCGTCCAGGTCAAAGTGGGCCAGTTCGTGGCGGCGGCGCTCCACGATATCCACGGGCACCGGCGCGCCGTGGTCGTCGTAGAGGGTAAACTGGCTGAGGCTGGCGGGCAACTGCACCGTCACCTGCACCACATCGGTGCGCGGCCCGGCCAGGGGGTTGAACACCACCAGCGCCCGGCCCCGCGCATCCACGCCGGTGGGCAGCGCCCCGGTGTTAATATGGACGGCCATGCCGCGCAGCCCTTCCAGCGCCAGGTCGCCGCCGATCTGCTCCACCGCCGCATAGCGGGTCCGCATTTCGTCATGGACGGCGTCCACCGAGCAGCCACAGATGCTATCGTGCGGCTGGTTTAGCAGGAGGTACTTCCAGGCGGTGGCGCGTAAGGCCGCCGCCGAGTCGTGGGCCAGATCGCGCTCCCAGTCCGCCGTGTCCATATGCTGGCCCAGCGCCCAGCTCATCGCCTCCCACGGCTCGACCCAGCGTTCCAGCAACGTTTCCGCCGCGTGGTTGGCCTGCTTGACCCACATTCGCGCCGAGAGCACACCGGGCAGGAGGTGCATATAGCGCGACAGGCGCAACTCGCCGGTCTGGACATGGAGGCGCGGGGCGGGGTCGCCGGTGCCCTGCACCGGGTCCGTATCCGCCGTGCCAAACAGTTGCTGGGTGACCGCCGCCCGGTACTGGAGCAGGGTGCCGTGGACCAATTGCACACCCGCTTCGGCCAGTTCGGCATTGAGCGCCGCCAGCACGTCGGGCAGGTGGGGCGAGGGCAACTGGTGGTCGTCGCCGTTCATGACCAGGATCGTGTTGGTGCTGCGCCGGGTGGCCCATTCATCGAGGATCCAGTGGACCTGATTGCGCGCCGCCGCCAGGGTCGAGTTGAAGGGCAGGCCGTTGGAATAGCCGCGCGGCAGGTGGGTGGTCAGCACCGCCGAGCCGTCTGGCCCGCGCCAGATGAATTCGGTGCCGCCCACGTCGCCCACCCCCCGCCAGAAGACCGCCCAGCCGAGGCCAAACCCGCGCAGGATTTGCGGAAGCTGGCTGATCTGGCCGAACGGGTCGGGCACATAGCCCGCTGGCATCACTCCGCCGAAGGCGCGGGCGATGGCGTGCCCGCGCTGCAAATTGCGAATCATCGCCTCGCCGCTGACCAGGAACTCGTCGGGCAAGATGTACCACGGCCCAGCCAGCACCCGCCCGCTGCCGATATACCCGGCCAGCGTCTCCTCGGTTTCGGGGCGCACTTCCAGGTAATCCTCCAGCACCACGGTCTGCCCGTCAAGCATAAAGTAGGCATAGTCGGGGCGGTTGGCGAGGATCCAGAGCAGCCGGTCCATCAGCCGCACGAGCTTGATCCGGTATAGCTGGAACGGCAAATACCACTCGCGGTCCCAATGGGTGTGGGAAACGACGAGCAAGGTCACCGGGGGCGGGGCGTCCGCCGGGGGCGACGCCGCCTCTGCGGGTTCAATCAGATCCGTCATGCGCCAACTTTCCTCCTGCGGGCATTGTTTTCGCCTGATCATTGTACCGCAAGGGCGGCAGCAGGGCAAGCAGGGGGACGAGTGGTCAGTGGTCAGTGGTCAGTCACGAGGGATCACCAACCACTAATCACCAACCACTTCGGACAAGAGCAGGCGCAGCCGGGCCAGTTGGGCGAGGAACACGGGACTGGGTGGGCCGTCGGGCACGGGCCATTCGCGGATCAGCCAGGTCCAGGCCAGCAGGCGGCGCACCTGCCGGAAGCGCGCCTGTTCCGCCGGGGAGAGATCGAAACCGGCGACGAGCGCCTGCCACACCGCATCGGGCGTGCGCCGCGACTGGTTGTGCTCCACCAGATCGGCCAGGTCGAAGGCACGGTCGCTCCCGCCGCTGAACTCGAAATCGACCAGGCGCAGGGTCTGCCCGTCCCAGAGGAGGTTGGACGGGTTGAGGTCGCCGTTGGAAAAGACAGCAAGCGCAGGATCGCTGAGGAGGGCCGGGTCGGGGCCGTCCAGCCAGGCATGGAGTAGGCGGATCGCCTCCCCGGTCGCCGCGTCGCCAGCCAGGGGCCGGATCGTCGCCGCGGTCGCCTGGACGCGGTCGAGCCAGTAGCGCGCATCTTTGTAGACCGGAGCCAGAGCCGGAGGGGCGGGCGGGCGGGGCAGCGACCAGAGCGCCGAGAGCAGCGTATGCAGCGCGCCCGCCTGGGCGCGGGTCAGGCAGCACTGGCGCAGGTGCTGACCGGGCAGCCGCTCCATGACGATGGCCGGGCTGGCGGGATCGGGGCTGTCATAAACAGGGTGGGGATGATAAGGAAATCCTTGCGCGGTGAGGTAGGCCAGCGCCGCCCATTCCCGGCGCGCCCGCCCGGCGTCATCCACGGCGTAGAACTTGAGGCAGCGGGTGATGCCGACCTGCACGAACGTGTAGACCGCCCCCGCACTGCCGCCCGCCAGGGGGTGCAGCGGGCGGCGCGCAACCGGTCGAGATCATCCGAGGTGGCGCGGCGCTGGTGCCACTGCCGGGCGGCAGCGATCAAAGGTTCAAACTCCATAGTTGCCTCCATCGGTGATCCTTCAGCAGGAATAGGCATCGGGTGGGCGTGAATTTTCGTGCCACGGCCCTGGCACAATTCTTGCCTAAAGACGATTCCAGCGACCCCTTGTAGCGATGTTTTCCCGGCGCTCCTGTCGCTCTGTATAGCTACCTATTGTATTCTTATCCCCCCAGGAGAAGTGGACACGTGGACATGGATCTGTCCCTCGATTTTGCACAAGAGATGGGGATGAAGGTATCCCCCACGCTGATTGCTGTTAATCAGATTTTAGCCCTTTCTTCGCAAGAATTGCAAACCGCCATGAAGCTGGAGGCGGAAGAAAATCCCGCCTTTGAGATCGTGGAGCACCAGACGTGCCCCATTTGTGGGGAGACGCTGAAAGGCCGCTTCTGCGCGAACTGTGCCCGGATCGACCCGACCCGCGCCCAGCAGGCACTGGACGGTCCCAGCTTTGACGAATTTGCCTATCAAGACTATTCGGTGGGCGGCACCTACAGTGCCACCACCGGCGACGAAGAATTCGACCCGATGACGCTGGTGGCCGCCGAAAGCACCCTGGGTGAACGGTTGATGGCCGACCTGCGGACCATCCTTGACGTGAGCGACATCTTCATCGCGGAGTTCCTGATCGGCAGCCTGGACGAACGCGGCTTCCTCTCGATCGATATACCCGAGGTGGCGCGGCGGCTGGGGGTGGATACTCCCCGCGCCGAGCATGTGCTCCAGGAATTGCAGCATATCGGCCCGGCAGGCATCGGGGCACGGGATCTGCGCGAATGCCTGCTGCTGCAACTGGACTACATGGTGCAGGAGAACGATCAGGAAGAACCGCTCTACGTGCGGGCGATCATCACCGACTACCTGACCGAACTGGGCGAGCACAAGTATGGCTATATCGCCCAGAAGCTCGCCACCACCAGCGAAGCGATCAGCGCGGCCCGCGACTTCATCAAGAGCCATCTCAACCCCTACCCGGTCATGGAACCGGCAGACTTCCAGACCTGGGGCAGCCCTTCGCGGGCGCAGTACGTGGCCCCCGACGTGGTGATCAAGCTGGAAGAAAACGAGTTCGTGGTCGAGGTCGTCGAGTCGCGCCGCTTCTTCATGCGGGTCAACCCGATGTACAGCCGCCTGGCGACGCAACTGCGCGGCACCGGGGCGCAGTATTCGGATGACGAGAAGAAACACATCCAGCAGTATGTGTCGCGGGCCAAGCTGTTCATGTCGAACATCAACCAGCGGCGCGAAACGATGCTGAAGATCGCCCGCGTGCTGGTGCAGGTGCAAGAAGAATTCCTGCGCCACGGCATCCGCCAGTTGCGGCCCCTCACCCGCGCCCAGGTGGCCGAGGCAACCGGCCTGCACGAGTCCACCGTCAGCCGGGCCACGGCAGGCAAGTATGTGATGCTGCCCAGCCGCCAGGTGATCCCGTTTGCCGACTTCTTCACCGCGTCCCTCAGCGTGAAGGATGTGATCAAAGAGATCATCGTCCGCGAGGGTCGCCCCCTGACCGACCGCGAAATCGTCACCCGCCTGCGCGACGAGGGCATCCGCGTCGCCCGCCGCACCGTGGCGAAGTACCGTAGCCAGCTTGGGATCTTGCCGAGCACGCTGCGGTGAGTGGTCAGTGGTCAGTGGTCAGTTCTGAACGTTCGCCATTACTCTAGCGTTACTGACAACGACTGATCACTGACCACTGACCACTGACCACTGACCACTCGTTTTGACAACCCGGCGCGACTATGCTATAACAAAGTAAGAGGGCTGCCCGCGCCCGACGTGGGAGCCGACAGGAGAGCGCGCATGTTGCCGTTTTTCAAGAAGAAGAACAAACTGAGCGATAACAACG
>JBBSAN010000035.1:0-18296 GCA_038252265.1 Chloroflexia bacterium | reverse complement strand
GCTGATGCTGCTGCGCAGTGTGCCCGAGCTGGTGTGGGCGCTGGTGTTTGTGCGGGTGGTGGGGTTGGGGCCGTGGGTGCAGACGCAGGTGTGGAATCATCTGTTGTTCGCGCACTGGGCGGTGGACCCGGCGGTGGTGCGCCCGCTGATTCCGGCGGGGCTGGAAGTGGATACGTTCGGGGGGCAGGCCTGGGTGGGGGTGGTGCCGTTCTGGATCAGCGGGTTGCGGGCGCGGGGGTTGCCGCCGGTGCCGGGGACGGCGAACTTCAACGAGATCAATGTGCGGACGTATGTGCGCGGCGGGGGGAAGGCGGGGGTGTGGTTCTTCAGCCTGGACGCGGATAATGCGCTGGCGGTGATCGGGGCGCGGGTGCTGTTCCACCTGCCGTACTTTAATGCACAGATCGCGCGGGCGGTGCGGGGGGAGCGGGTGGCGTATGCCAGCCGCCGGATTCATCCTGGGGCACCCGCTGCCGCGTTCCGGGGCAGCTATGGGCCACAGGGGGCGGCGTTTGTGGCTCCGGTGGGGAGCCTGGCGCACTGGCTGACGGCACGCTACCGGCTGTTTTCGCAGGATGGGCGGGGGCGGCTGTACCGGGCGGAGATCCGGCACGCGCCGTGGTCGTTGCAACCGGCGTGGGCGGAGATCCGGCAGAACACGATGGCGCAGAGCCACCAGATTACTTTGCCCGATGAGCGCCCGCTACTGCATTATGTGCGCGAATTACGGGCGTACTTCTGGCCGTTGGCGCGGATGTGAACCACGAATTGAGTGGAGCGCAGGAGCTTGCTGGGGCTGCCGGATTGTTGCCGAAGATCCTACTGCTTGCCGCAGCACCACGAACCGCCAAGAAGATCCTTCGCTGCGCTCAGGATGACAGGGTGGGGGTAGCAACAGTCCTGAGTAACGGGGCAGGGTTGTCGCCAAGTTGGGCAGGGGTGGCCGATCTCGATGCTGCCATCCTTGGCGGCGCGCAGGATGACAGGGGTGGGTTTGGCAATAGCCCTGGATAGCGCTGCGGTGCCGCGTTTCGGTCAGGATGAACCCGTTGAGTGGTAATCTAGCATCTTGAGGCGCGGCTGTCGAGTGCCAGTTGTATCTTGCCGGGGTTGCAACAGGTTTGCAACAGCTTTGTCGGGATTGCAACGGATCTGCAACATTCGGTCAGGGTTCTGCGTAGTAGTGGGCAGGACACAACGTGGGGGGAGCGGCGCGAGTGTTGCGCGCTCGGCGCATAACTATGCTATAATAGGCACGGTCATGCACCATTGATCATCGAAATTAATCAGCAAGAGGAGGGGAGTTTTGTGAGTGATCGTCCAATCTGCGTTGTGTGCCACCGACCCATCGAAGGCCAGGTCTTTACCCTGGGCGGACGCACCTATGACGCCGAGCACTACCGGGGTCTAGCCGGGGAGAACAAGGCGGCGGCGATGCCGTTGCTGGTGGCGGTGGGGGGGATTGTTGTCTTTGCCGCTATTGTGGCCGTGCTGGGCGGGTTGGTGAGCGGCGGATTGACCGGGTCGGTGCTGGTGGGAGCGGGGGTGGTGATCGCCGTCGTTCCGGCGCTGATCTGGCTGGCTGCCTTCTATCAGCAAGACCGGCTGGAGCCGGAGCCGAAAGAGTACGTGTTTGGGATCTTCCTGCTGGGCGCGTTGTTGGCCGCTGCGGTGGGGCAACCACTTATCCGCGATGTGTTCCGGGTACAGGACTGGGCAGGGGATAACGCGATCATTGCGATCCTGGCCTCGATCTTTATCATTGGCATTGTCCAAGAGACGCTGATCTATGCGGCGCTCCGGCACACCATTTATCGCTCCTCGGAGTTCGATGAGCGGGTCGATGGGATCATCTATGGCGCGGCGGTGGGCCTGGGCTATGCTACCACGCTCAACATCCAGTATGTGATCAGCCACGGCGGGGTGGACCTGGGCGTGGGGGTCTTGCGGGTCGCCGTGGCGGCACTGGCGCAGGCCAGTTTCGCCGGGGTGATCGGCTACTTCCTGGGCCGGGCCAAGTTCGAGAACATGGGCATGTTCTGGTTGCCGGGCGGGTTGGTGCTGGCGACGGTGCTGAACGGGCTGGTGACCTACCTGCTCGGTGAAGTGAGCACGATTGCCGCGACCTCGGTCCGTAGCTCGGTTTTCACCCCGTGGCTGGGGCTGGTCGTGGCGGTGGTTGTCGCCGGGGCGACCTTCTTTGTCCTGTTTACCCTGATCCGCCGCCTCAACGCGGCCCACCTGGCCGGTGCCCAGGCCTAACCCCCCGAAAGGAGCGTCCATTGTCTAGTATCGCAACGGCGCGGCAAAGCCGCGCCCAGGAGCCGCAATGGGTCGTCTATCTGACGGCGGCGGTGGTCCTGTTGATCGGCCTGGCGATCCAGTTTTTCGCCACGAACCAGACCCAGACGGGGACCGTTGGCGCGAGCAGCATTGCCTACCCGCAGAGCTGGGTGCAGACGACGGAGCCGGGGGCGGATTTCGCCGCCGCCGACCTGAACAACGGTGGCCCCTACGGCACGCGGGTGAGCCTGCGCGCATTGGACAAGACGACCTTGCTGTCGCGGATGGCCCCGCAGGGCACCGCGCCCTCGGCTGCGGACCTGCTGAATGTGGGGGCGACGAACTGGTCGCTCCAGCGGGGGACGGATCTGGTGGGCTATCGCGTGCTGGGGATCAAAAAGACGAGCGTCCAGGGCCATGACGCGATTGATGTGGACTCGGCGTACCTGCTCGACCAATCGCTGGGCGCGGCCACCAACGGCCTGCCCGGGCTGATGCACGCGGTGGACACGGTGGTCCTGAGCGGGGATAAGTTCTATATTCTGGGCTATGCGGCGGAGAGCAGCCAGTTTGACCGGTTGCAGGGTCTCCATGATAAGCTGCTCAGCGCATGGCATATTCCGTAAATTAGCGAGGAGAGGATAGGAATGCTGCGAAATATGAATCGTTCGCGGGCGTGGGTGGCGCTGATCGTGAGTATCTTGCTCACGGGCGTGTTCTTCCCCAGTCACCCTGCCGGCGCGGCGCTGGAAAAATCGAAGATCGACCGGGCCATGCTGGCGACGGTGAAGATCATTATCCTGGACCCGGATGGCAAGCCGTTCGGGACCTGCTCGGGCACGCATGTGGGTGACGGGTATATCGTCGCCAACTGGCACTGCGTGGGCCATACCGACCTGTACGGGGCCGACGACACGGGCATGGGCCTGAAGAATGGCGACACCTACAACCCGGATGGGCTGGTGGTGATCGCCCCGCAGAAGGACCCCAAGCAATTGCCCAAGCCGACCTTTATCGCGCGGGTGGTGGCGGGGAATCCTGATGTGGACGTGTCGGTGGTGAAGATCATCAGCATGTTGGATCAGAAGACCGCGTTGCCGAGCACGCTGCCGATGGGCGTGATGACCCAGGACGACTCGGAGAAGGTGAACGTCGGCGACCCGGTGTATATCTTCGGCTATCCCGGCGCGGGGGGCGACCTGATCACCTATAGCGAAGGTACGATCTCCGGCTTCGAGGACCAGACGGGCGATGGCGAGCCGGACTCGTTCAAGACGACGGCGGCGATCAGCCCTGGTAACTCGGGCGGGCTGGCGGTGGATCAGGACGGGAACCAGATCGGCATCCCGACCTATCAGTCTACGGTCGGCAGCGGCCTGGGCGGGCTGCGCGAGATCAATATCGCCGTGCCGTATATCGCGCAGGCGAAGGAACTGGGCGGCGCGACGCCGGGGACGACCAAGCCGGGGATCACCGCGACCCCCGGCCCGCAGGCGACCCCCGGCGGCACCAACAGCCCGTTTGGGCCGCTGACGTTCGGCACCGATGTGCAGAGTGGCAAGCTGGTCAGCGAGGGCACGGCGTTCCCGACGGGCACGGCGCAGATCATCGGCGCGTTCCCATTCCAGGGGATGCGCAACGGGATGAAGTGGGGCTGGGTCTGGCAGTATAACGGCAAGACCGTGATTGACAGCCGCAACAAGGCGACGTGGGAAGATGGCGCGTCGGGCGTGACGGCGGTGCAGTTGAGCAACGATGGTGGCCTGCCCGATGGCAGCTATACCTCGGTGCTGTATGTGAGTAACGCGCCGGTACAGCAAGGCAGCTTCACGATTGGCAGCGCCCAGGGCAACACCACGCCCGCGCCCCCCACCCCCGATCCCTCCGGCACGGGTGTGGTGCTGAAAGGCCGCATCGTGGACGCGGATACTTCGCGCGGCGTCGCGGGGGGCGTGGTCGTCGTACTGAAGCCGGGCACGACCCTGGACGAGTGGGACAATAGCAAGGGCGATGAACTGGCCGCCGCGATTGGCGTGGCCGATCAGGATGGCTACTACCTGACCTCGCCAGAGCTGGACCGTGGGGAGACGTACACGGTGATCGTGGCCGGGCAGAACTACACGCGACGCGTGTTCGAGGATGGCCTGGCGATCACGGCGGACGATCCGTCCCTGGTCGAACTGGACGATCTCGCTATTCAGAAGAAGTGACGCGCGGTGCGGTCAACGGATTTTTAGAACGGATTACACGGATTTGAGGTTCTTCCGCTGATCGTGCGTTCGTGGAGGCCGGGTTGGGCAGGTGCCTGATCCGGCCTCTTTGCTACTTGCGACCGGCGCGTTCAGTCTGCCGGGCGAGGGTTTTGCGAATGTAGGCGGCAGCATCGGGGGTTTTACAGCCGGTCTGGCCGTGGTCCACGATCACCGGGCCGATGGCGGCGGCGGCGGCGAGGGCGGCGGCTTCCAGGGCCGGGTTGCGCGTGCCGATGGCGATCACGGCCCCGTTCATGGCATGGCGCACCCGGTTTTTGCGAGTATGGATGGTGCGTTCAATGGTCGCCAGGTAGGGCGCGAAATAGCTGTCGGGCAGGGCGGAGTCGTGCAGGGCCAGTTGGCCGAGGACTTGCCAACCCGTGCTGCCCGGCCACTCTTCGTCGGAGGTGGTCCAGTATTCTGTAAAGGGGCGCGCTGCCGGGCTGGCTCCGGCCAGGCCCGCGAAGGCGTCCGTCTCGACGTAGTTTTGCAAGCTGCTCACCCAGGGGTCGAGTTGGGCTTCGTCCATTTGGGCCGGGTCGGCGATCATGGTCGCCAGGATGCGGGCATCGTGGTTGCCGCTGGCCCACAGTTGCTGGGCCAGGGCGTGATCCTGTTTGATCCGCTTCTTCAGCGCGCCGAGATGGGCGTAACTGACCCCATACTGGTTGTCGCCCACGCCGTGGCGGCGATAGGTTTTGCGGGTCTGTTCGGACCCCAACTCCTCCAACTCTTGCAGAATCTCTGCGGCGGTTTTCATCGGTTGCTTCCTCCTCTATATCTGGGGTTGATAAGACCGATATACGCCGAGGTCGCAAAAAGCGGAAAGTTGGTTATGGGCTGATGCTTGCGGGGGAGGCCGCTGGCGGATCGGGGGCGGTGACGGTCTGCCAGAGGAGGGCGAGGAAGAGGGCGATGGAGAGGGCGGCGAGGAGGAGGGAGGTATCCAGGCCCCAGATGACGCGGTTGAAGGGCAGGGCGCGCCCGTCAATGCCGTAGAAGACGAAGGGGTTGAGGTTGGCGAGCAGTGCCCAGGTGAGGAAGAGGGGAACGTAGCCGGTGCCCAGCGCGGCCAGGAGGGCGGTGAGGAGGATGGCGGGGAAGAGGTGGTTTTCGTGGACGCCGGTGTTGAAGAGGAAGTAGGCGAGATACCCGAGGAGGCTGTAGCGCAAGAGGTTTTCGTAGCTCTTGGGGGCGATGAAGAAGCGCAGGAGCAGGCCGCCATAGAAGGCGAAGAAGAGGAGCTTGGCACCGAGAGCGACCGGGCTGCCGGGCGGGAGGGTGATCAGGCCGATTGCGCCGTTCGTGAGGGGGTCGTAGGTGGCCGGGTCGAAAACATGGAGCGCCCAGGTGAGGAGCCAGTTGAAGTTGAGGGCCTGGGCGGAGAGGACGGGGAAGCTGACCGCGTGTTGCAGGGCGGCGATGATGGCGGTGCCGAAGATGGCGAGGGCGGCGAGGCCGACCAGCCCGGCAGGGATGATGACACCGGTGAGGATCGGTCGCCAGGGGATGGTGCGCCAGGCGCGCGGGTGCTGGATATTAATGATGTAGAGGGCGAAGAAGGGGGCGAGGATGATCGGCTGCCATTTGATCAGGCAGGTGAGGGTGAAGAGGACGGCGAAGAGGGGCCAGTTGCGCCGCCGGGCGGCCCAGCACGCGCCGAGGAGCAACGGGGCGAAGTAGATGTCGAGGTAGGCCAGATCGACGCTGTTGGGGATGAGGGCCAGTTGCAGACCGATGGTGAGCCAGGCATTGCGGGTGATGCGGTAGAAGACGAAGGTGGTCAGCAGGAGGCCCGCCAGGAGGGAGAGCTTGATGCCGGTCAGTTCGCTGATGCTGAGCCAGCCGAGGGCGGTGATCTTCCCGGCGATGTTGGCGACGACCCAGAGGATGACAAAGGAGAGGGGCGGGTAGGGGTAGTCGGGGGCGACCGCCGCATAGCCGCCGAGCACGCCCCGCGCCTGCATCTCCTGGATCCAGCGGTCCCAGACCTTGACATCGTCGGTGCCCCTGGCGTTGAAGAAGAGCAAGGCCAGGGCGGTGGTCAGGCCGAGGAGCAGGAGGTAGTTGAGGTTGGTGGCGCGGCGGTTGACTGTCAACGCGAAGTCCTCTGCGTGAAACGTGATGCGTGAAACGTGAAACGTGATTATGTGTTGTCGCTTGGTTGGGAAGGGGGGTGGCGGTCGGTCAGCATGGCGTAGCCGATGGCGACGAGCACGATGCCGATGGCGGCGAGGCACATGGTCCAGCCGCTAACGCGATCCCAGAGGACGGGGCCGTCCCACTCCCAATCGATCACAGTCAGGACCAGGGCCAGGATTAATAAGACCACGGCACAACTCCCTATCCCGGCCAGGAGCAAAAGCGCTCCCACACATGTCTTCATCCCTGTTGCTTTCTGAAGAAACGACAAATTCCTGAATAGAAGAAAATGTCATCCTGAGCGCAGCGAAGGATCTTGTTCGGGTGACTTGATCGCTCACATCGATCCCGACCCTTCCCCAACGACCTAGACCGCCAAGCCCACTTTCGCTGCGCTCAGGATGACATTTTCCTTACCCCCATATTGGGGCTTCTATTAGAAGCTTTCGCATGTAGCCTCGTGAGCTTAATCCTCATCGGATACGCTATTTCGTCTCCTCAGTGCTCATTGCTCAGTCCTCAGTCCTCAGAGTTGGAGGCAGGATTCGGCGGCGAGCCAGAAGAGGGTTTCGCGGGAGGAGTGGTGGCTCCAGCCACGGGAGTCCCATTCGGGGCCGCTGAGGTCGTCGCCGCCGTAGAGCAGTTGGGCCAGGGTGACGCCCCGGAACTGGGCGACGGCGAAGAGGGCGGCGGCTTCCATCTCGACCACCAGGCAGCCTTCGGCTTTGCGCAGGGCGATCTTGGCCGGGGTTTCGCGGTAGATGGCGTCGGTTGTCCAGGTTTTGCCGAGGATGTAGGGGACGGCGCGGGCGGTCAGCACCTGTTCGATGGCGGCGATGGCGGCGGGCGGAGCGGCGACTTCGCGGCCCGGCGGCAGGTAGTGGTAGGAGGTGCCTTCGTCGCGGATGGCGGCGGTGGGGACGACGACGTGCCCAACGGCGAGATCGGGGACGAGGACGCCCGCCCCGCCGCAGACGATGAACTTCTGGCAGCCGAGGGCGATGGCTTCTTCGAGGAACCCGGCGGCGAGCGGCGCGCCCACGCCGGGATGGAGTACGGCCAAGCGCTGCCCGTCCAGGGTGATCTCGTAGACCGGGTGCCTGCCGATCTCACTGCGCAGGGTGGCGATATGACGGGCGGCGTGGTCTTGCACAAGTCGCGCGATCACGTCCTGACAGAAGCAGATGACGCAGTGCGGGGCGATGTCGATCGGTTTGATGATCCGCTGAGGGTTGAGCAGGGCGTCGGGGGCCGGGTCAAACTCCAGGATCGGGTAGTCGGCTTGCATTGTTGTTGGTCCTCGGCGGGCGGGGCTAGCTTTTCAGGCGGGGCAGCACCTGTTCGGCGACGGCGTGGAGGCCATCGAGGTCGGTCATGTCGAACCATTGGAGCATGATCTCGGCGGCACCGGCGGCGGCGTAGGCCTCGATTTGCGCGGCTACTTCGTCGGCGGTGCCGACGGCGGCGAAGCGTTCGTCGCGCCAGAAGGCGATCTGCTCGTCTGCCGACATGTCGGCGGTGGCGGGGGCCATGCGGGCGTGCCAGGCCAGAGCCTTTTCCAGCGCGGCGCGGTCGCGGCCATAGATGATGACGAGCATCACGGTGCGCTTTACGTCGGCGGGGGCGCGTCCGGCTTCGGCCAGCAGGCTGTCCAGGTGGGCGACGTTTTGGCGGAACTCGTCGGGGCCGTGGGCGATGCAGTTCCAGATCTGGGCGTAGCGGGCGACGAGGGGCATCGTGCGGCGGGGGCCACTGCCGCCGATGAGGATGGGCGGGCCGCCGGGTCGGGCGGGGCGGGGCAGGAGAGTCGCGTCGCGCAACTGGTAGAACTTGCCCTCGAAGGTGACCGGTTCGTCGCTCTGAAGCAGGCGGGTGGTGACTTCCAGGGCTTCTTCCAGGCGGTCCATGCGGGTGGTCATGTCGCCCAGGTCGTAGCCGTAGTTGTGATGTTCGCGCTCCTGCCAGCCCGCGCCGAGGCCGAGGATCATGCGCCCCCCGCTCAGGTCGTCAATTGCCGCCGCCTGCCGCGCTAACTGGATTGGGTCGCGGAAGGAGACGGGGGCGACGAGCGGGCCGAAGTGGATGTGTTTGGTGTGCGTGGCGAGGTAGGCGAGAGAGATGGTCAGTTCCAGGGCGTCTTCGACCGGGCCGCGCGGGGGGGTGAAGTGGTCGGAGCGGAACAACCCGGCGAGGCCGCTGCCGTCTACAGCTTCGGCCAGGGCTTGCCAGCGCGGCCAGGTGAGGCCCATCTGGCCTTCGATCATGATAGAAAGGTCGGTCATGGTTCGTCTCCTGCGGGGATGGGGGTTAGGGGTTGGGGGTTGGTGACGAGGTATGAAGTATGAGGTCTGAGGTCTGAGGTTTGCGGACTCACACCTTCAACACGCATTACTAACCACCAACCCCTAACCCCCCAATAGTGTCTGGAGGGATTATAGCGCAAAGGAGCGGCGGCGTCTAATGGGGTTGGTGAGGTGGTATATAATGGGGTATGAGTAGCAGGGGGCGGGCTTTGGGGGGGGGGGGAGATCCGCCCTCACCCCCGGCCCCTCGCCCGTAGGGCGAGGGGAGTGCGATCCTCACTCTCAGCCTGCGGCGGGGCGGGGGTGCTTTCTCGGAGATGTTGTACACAAGGAAGCGGATTCTAGTATAATACGGCCACAGCGGTCCCCGCAGCGTTGGCGGGGGTTTCACCTTTACCCCAGGGAGGAAGCACGCATGTATGTACCGTATGATTTGAGCAAGGTCAAGGTGTTGGACCTGTCACAGAACTTCAGCATGGACTCGCCGCCTTTTGCGTTTTATGAAGGGCCGACGATCAAGTGGGTGAAGAAGATCGCCTTCGAGGGTGTGAACGCGCAGCATATTTCGAGCACGAACCATATTGCCACGCACCTGGACTCGCCCTACCACTTCTGGGATCCGGGGCCGGACATCGCGGGGATTCCGATTGACACGCTGTTCGGCCCGGCCTGTGTGGTAGACCTGTCGCAGTTTGGGATCGGGGATTACCAGATCTACGGGTCGAAGCATTTCGAGGAGTGGGAAAAGAAGACCGGGATCACGATCCAGCGCGGGGATATTCTGGTGATCCATACCGGCTACCACCACTATTACAACGAGGACTGGTACAAGGTCCACAACCAGGAGCAGCCGGACCTGCCCCGGTCGTTCCTACGGCATCCGGGGCCACAGCGCGAGTTCTGCGAGTGGGTGCTGGACCGAGGGATCCGGTGGATGGCGATTGACGCGATCTCGACCGACCACCCGTTCAACACGAAGGTGCGGACGGCGCGGCCCGACCTGATCCCCGACGTGGAGGCGGCGCTGGGGATGAGCCTGGACGAGGCGTTCCCCTGGCCGAAGGACTACCAGTGCACGCACACGCTGCTGTTCCCCAAGGGGGTGTTCCACGCCGAGAACGTGGGCGGGCAGGTGGATGAGGTGCTGGACCAGCGGGTGTGGCTGGGCTGCTTCCCGTTCCGCTTCAAGGGCGGCGAGGCGGCGTTCGCCCGCATTGTGGCGTTTGTGGAAGAACAGTAGCCAGCAGTCAGCAGTCAGCAGTCAGCAGTCAGCAGTCAGTGATTGGTATTCGTGCTGATCACTGACTACTGACTGCTGACTACTGGTCCGAGGTGGGTATGAAACCGGCTCCGTTTGAGTATTATGCCCCGGCGACGCGGGGGGAGGCATTGGCACTGCTGGCTCAGTATGGGGGCGAGGCGAAAGTGCTGGCGGGCGGGCAGAGCCTGGTGCCGACGATGAACTTTCGGCTGGCCCAACCGGGTATCCTGATCGATCTGAACGGGATCGCGGATCTGTTCGGGATCACGGCGGCTGGGGACGGGCTGCGGATCGGGGCGATGACCCGGCAGCGGACGGTGGAGCGGAGCGCGGCGGTGGCCGATCTGGCTCCGCTGGTGGCCGAGGCGATGCCGGATATTGCCCACCCGCAGATCCGCAACCGGGGGACGTTCGGCGGCTCGATTGCCCATAACGACCCGGCGGCGGAGTTGCCCGCGCTGATGACGGTGCTGGGAGCGCAGATGCGGGTGCAGGGCGCAACGGGCGAACGGCTCCTCCCTGCCGCCGAGTTTTTCCAGGGGTTGTTCACGACGGCACTGGAACCGGAGGAGTTGCTGGTTGAGATCCTCATTCCCCGGCTGCCCGCGCGAACCGGGACCGCCTTTGAAGAAGTGGCCCGGCGGCATGGGGATTATGCGATGGCTGGCGCGGCGGCGGTGGTGACGCTGGCAGCGGATGGGACGGTGGCGGAGGCGCGGCTGGTGTACCTGGCAATCGGGGATGGGCCGATCTTTGCGCCGTCGGTCGAAGCGTTGTTGCTTGGCGTGGCCCCAACGGCGGCGGCGATCCAGGCAGCGGCAGCCGCAGTGGACGCGGATATTGACCCGCCGACGGATATTCATGCGACGGCGGCGTACCGGCGGCACCTGGCGCGGGTGCTGGCGGGGCGGGTGTTAGGGCGCGCTGCGGCGCGGGCCAGGACTGAGGATTGAGGACTGAGGTGAGATTATGAGTGATCAAGTACCCTCTACGCAGATCGTGCTAGAGCCGGAACAGTATGCGGCGCTGGCGGAGATGGCGGCGCGGGAAGGGAAGAGTGTGGCTGATGAAGTCCGCAAGATCGTGCGTCGTTATCTCGATGAGCAGCCGACCGCCTTACCTGAGCGTGAACACGATGAGGACCGGGTCGCTACTACTATCGCGGAAATCCGGCATGAATATCAGGCAGCGCGACAGCGGGCTGTTGCTATGCCGCTTGCTGAACGGGTCGCGGTTTTGGAGCAGATTCGCCAGCATCGAGAGGCGATCCTGGCGGACAATGGCGGACAGCCGCTGGATTTTGATGTAATTGCCGAAACGAACCGGATGCGGGAGGAGCGGGATGCAGAGATCCTGGGCACCCCTTTCGACACTGGTGATTGACTCCAGCGTGGCTGTCTGGTTTGTGCTGCCAGTGCTGGCTACCGTAGATACAACGGTCTATTTCACCGAATGGACCAATGCTCACGTCACGTTAGTGGCTCCTATGCTCTGGCTAGCGGAGTGTACTTCTGCCATTCGGCGGAGTGTACATAATGGAAAGATTTCGGCAGAGACTGGGCGCATTGCACTGAGCGATCTACTCGCTCTGCCCGTTGAGTTATTGCCCATGACTTCTCCTTTGTGCTGGCTGCGTTTGACTGGGCAGCACGCCTCCGACAGGCGAAAGCGTACGACAGTTTTTACCTGGCGTTAGCTGATCAGCTTGGTGTTGAGTTTTGGAGTGCCGATCAGCGGCTGGTTAATGGGGCACGGCAGGCGGGCATGAGGTGGGCGCCTTGGGTTGGCGAGAGTTAGCTTTTATTAGCCACAGGATGGTACGATGGATCACGAGATCACCGTGAGCGTGAATGAGCGGACGTACAGCCGTAGCGTGGAAGCGCGGATGCTGTTGAGCGACTTTTTGCGGCATGAGTTGGGGTTGACCGGGACGCATGTGGGGTGCGAGCATGGGGTGTGCGGGGCGTGTACGGTGCTGCTGGATGGGGTGCCGGTGCGGTCGTGCCTGACGTTCGCGGTGCAGGCGGCGGGGCACGTGGTGCAGACGGTGGAGGGGCTGGCGGCGGACCCGGCGGCGTTGCACCCGTTGCAACAGGCGTTCTGGGAGGCGCATGGGCTGCAATGCGGGTTCTGCACGCCGGGGTTTTTGATGACGCTGGTGCCGTTTTTGGAGGAGAACCCGAACCCGACGGAGGCGGAGATCCGGGCGGCGCTGTCGGGGAATATTTGCCGTTGCACCGGGTATCAGTTTATTGTGGAGGCGGTGCAGCGGGCGGCGGCGGCCAGGAACGAGGTATGAGGTATGAGGTACGAGGTACGAGGTACGAGGTACGAGGTACGAGGTATGAGGTATGAGGTATGAGGTATGAGGTATGAGGTATGAGGTATGAGGTATGAGGTTTTGTCATGGATGGGGTTGGATAAGAGGTAGCGATGGGTAGCAGAGTCTTTGGGACGCGGGCGAAGCGGAATGAAGATCCGCGGCTGCTGACGGGGCAGGCGCAGTTTGTGGATGATGTGCATATTCCGGGGGCGCTGCATGTGGCGTTCAAGCGGAGCGACTATGCCCATGCGCGGATTGTGCGCGTGGATGTGGCGGCGGCGCGGGCGTTGCCGGGGGTGGTGGCGGTCTATACGGCGGACGACCTGGGCGATTACTGGGCCCCGTCGCCGCTGCTGGTGCCGCCGCCGCCGACGCAGCATATCGAGTTCAACCAGCGGACGGCGGGGCAACTGGCGCGGGACAAGGTGCGCTATGTGGGTGAGCCGGTGGTGATGGTGGTGGCCGAGAGCCGGTATTTGGCCGAGGATGCGACCGAGCAGATCGTGGTGGATTATGATCCGCTGCCTGCTGCGGTGGACCTGGAAGCGGCGATGCTAGAGGATGCGCCGCTGGTGCATGAGGATGTGGGGTCGAACCTGGCGGCGCATGTGATCCAGGAGAAGGGGCATTACGAGAACGCAAAGGCGCAGGCCGCTCTGGTGATCAAGCGGCGGTTCCTCTATGACCGGGGGACGGCGGCCCCGATGGAGGGGCGCGGGGTGGTGGCGCAGTGGGACGCGCTGGCGCATCACTTAACGGTGTGGGACTCGACGCAGGCTCCGATCCCGATCCGTAATGGGCTGGCGACGATGCTGGGGCTGTCGGAGCGGCAGGTGCGGGTGGTGGCCCCGTTCGTCGGCGGGGGGTTCGGGCCGAAGATCATGATGTTCTACCCCGAAGAGACGCTGGTGCCGTGGGCGGCGATCCGGCTGAACCGCCCGGTCAAGTGGATCGAGGACCGGCTGGAGAACTTCACCAGCATGACCCAGGAGCGCGGGCAGGTGCATGACTCGGAGATCGCGCTGACCAAAGAGGGCAAGATCCTGGGGGTCAAGGATGTGTTCCTGCACGACACCGGGGCGTATGATCCGTATGGGCTGACCGTGCCGCTGAACACGCAATGCACGCTGATGGGGCCGTATGTCATACCTGATTATTACACCGAGTTCAAGGCGGTGTTCACCAACAAGATGATCGTGACCCCGTATCGGGGGGCCGGGCGGCAGCATGGGGTGTTCGTCATCGAGCGGCTGCTGGACCTGGCGGCGGCGGAGCTGGGGATCGATCTGCTCGAGATCCGGCGGCGCAACCTGATCCCGCCCGACGCGTTCCCCTGGAACAACGAGATCATCTTCCAGGATTTCACCCACCTGACCTATGACAGCGGCAATTATGAGCCGGTGCTGGACAAGGCGAAGGCGATGATCGGCTGGGATGCCTTCCAGCAGGAGGAGGGGCCGCGCCTGCGGGCAGCGGGCAAGCGGGTGGGCATCGGGCTGGTGATGTATGTGGAGGGGACCGGGATCGGGCCGTATGAGGGGGCGCGCATCCAGATCGAGCCGTCGGGCAAGGTGACGGTGGTGACGGGGGTGGGTACGCAGGGGCAGGGGCACTATACCAGCTTCGCCCAGATCGCCGCCGAGGTGCTGGGGGTGGAGGTCGACGAGGTGCTGGTTTCGACGGGCGACACCGGGCAGTTCAACTGGGGGACGGGGACGTTCGCCAGCCGGGGCGCGACGGTGGCCGGGTCGGCGGTCCATTCGGCGGCGGTGATGGTCCGCGACAAGGCGCGCAAGCTGGCTGCCGAAGCGATGGAAGCGGCAGAGGACGATATCGAACTGGTGGACGGGTTCGCCCAGGTGCGGGGGGTGCCCACGGCACGGATCGCCTTGCGGGAACTGGCGAAGCGGGCCAACCCGTTGCGCGGGGCGGTGCGGCCCGGCACCGAGCCGGGGCTGGAGGCGACGGCCTATTTCGGCCCGCCGATGGGGGCGACGGCGTGCGGGGCGCACGCACTGATCCTGGAGGTGGACCCGGAGACGTTCCTGGTACAGATCCATAAATATGTGGTGGTCCATGATTGCGGGCGGGTGATCAACCCGCTGATCCTCGAAGGGCAAGTGCATGGCGGCGTGGCCCAGGGGATCGGGAATGCGTTTTATGAGCAGTTGATCTATGATGAGAATGGGCAGTTGCTCAACGCCTCGTTCATGGACTATCTGTTGCCGACCGCGACCGACGTGCCGCATGTGGACGTGGGGCACGAGGAGACGCCATCGCCGCTGAACCCGATCGGGGTGAAAGGGGCGGGCGAGGCGGGGGCGATCCCGGTGGGGCCGCTGTTTGCCCAGGCGCTGGAAGATGCGCTGCGCGATACGGGGTTGGAGATCCGCGAGATTCCGCTCAGCCCGAGCCGGTTGTGGACGCTGGTGGCGGCGGCGCAGGGTGAAACGTGAAACGTGAGACGTGAAACGTGAGATGGGCGCTGGGTTGTTGCTGAATATTTCCCAGGTGTTTGCTGGAACTTGCATTAGAACAAGGGTAATCCGTTGCCGATAACCGACGAAACCACCGCTCCCTGGCTGGAGGAACGCGCGTCTCTGCTGGCCCGCATCGCGGCGCTGGAAGCCGCCGAGGCGGCGCGCCAGCAGATGGCCGAGGAACTGAAGGAGTCGCGCGATCAGCTGGGGATTATCCTGGCAGGCGTGGCCGACGGCATTGTCGTGCGGGAGCCGGGCGGGCGCTTTATTTACGCCAACGATGCGGCGGCGCTGGTGTATGGCTACCCCGACGCGGCCCGCTTCCTGGCGACCCCGGTGGCCGAGGTGCAGGCGCGCTTTGAGATCCTGGATGCGCAGCGACAGCCGTTTCCTCGTGAGCGCTTGCCCGGTCACCTGGCTTTGCAGGGGCAGCCCGCCCCCAGCGCGGTGCTGTGCTACCGGATGCGGGCCACCGGAGCCGAGCATTGGGTGCTGGTCAAATCGCGGCCTGTGCGAGACACCCAGGAGCAGGTGGTGTTTGCGATCACCATCCTGCACGAGATCACGGCCCAGCGGCACGCCGAGGAGCGCCGGGACTTTCTGGCCGAGGCGACGGCGCGGCTGACGGCCTCGCTGGACTATGAAACGACCCTGCAAACCCTGACGCAACTGGTGGTGCCGCGCCTGGCCGATGGCTGCGTGATCGAGATGTTGCAGGAGGACGGATCGCTGGACCGGGTGGCGGCGGCCATTGATCCAAGCACGAGCGCCGTGGCTGCCGAGTTGCGCCGCCACTATCCCCCCCGGCTTGATGCGCCCCATGGCATCGCGCGGGTATTGCGCACGGGCGAGTCCGAACTGACCCCGGTGATCGCCCCGGAGGTGCTGGTCGCGGCGGCGCATGATGCCGAGCATTTGCGGCTCTTGCAAGCGCTGGGGATGCAGTCGAGTATGACCGTGGCGCTGATCGCCCACGGGCGGATCCTGGGGGCGGCGCAGTTCGTCAGCACGACGGCGGGTCGCCATTATGGCCCGGACGATCTGGCGCTGGCGGAAGATCTGACCCGCCGCGCCGCACTGGCCGCCGACAACGCCCGGCTCTACCGGACGGCGCAGGCGGCGATTGCGACGCGCGACGAGTTCTTGTCGGTGGCGGCGCACGAGCTACGCACGCCGATCACCAGCCTGCGGGCGTTTGCCCAGTTGACCGTGCGGCGGATCAACAAAGATATGGTGCTCGATCCGGTGCAGATCCAGCAGGGGATGCTGACGATGATGCAGCAAGCCGATAAGCTGGCGCGCCTGGTGACGCAACTGCTGGATGTGTCGCGGATCGAGGCGGCGAAGCTGGCGCTGCAATGCGAAATGACCGACTTTTCCGCGCTGGTGGAGTCGGTCGTGACGATGCTGCAACCCACCGCTCCGGCGCACCAACTGGTGCTCGTGACGCCGGGGCCAGTGCAGGCGCTGATCGATCCGGTGCGGGTGGAGCAGGTGGTGGTGAATCTGGTGGATAACGCGGTCAAATACACTCCCCGTGGCGGGCCGATTGCGATCACCGTGACGCAGCCGGCGGCGGGGCAGGTGCGGCTGGCCGTGCGCGATCACGGTCTGGGCATTCCGGGCAGCGCGCGGGACCGGCTCTTTGATCGCTTTTATCAGGCGCATCCCAAGGGACACCTGGGCGGTCTGGGTCTGGGCCTCTATATCAGCCAGCAGATCGTCCAGTTGCACGAGGGGCAGTTGAGCGCCGAATTCCCGAAGGACGGGGGCACCTGCTTTGTGGTGGATTTGCCGACGGGGCTGGACGACGCGGGGGCGGGCTGATCTGCTGCGCCGCCTCGCTCTTTCCTAAGCACAAAAGGAGCCGCCCAACCGGGCGGCTCTCTCGTTTCAGGCGCGGGCGGGATCAGGCGGCGGGGGAAGAGGCGGACTGGCGGGCGGCTTCGACGGCTTTGCCGTAGTCCGGCTCTTTCATCTGGTCGGGGACGTAGTCGGCATAGATGATGGTGCCGTCGCGGTCGATGACGAAGACGGCGCGCTGGAGCAAGCGCCATTCTTTGATCAGCACGCCGTAGTCCTGGCCGAATTGCTCGCTCTTGTGCGACGAGAGGGAGGGGTGGCTGACGTTTTCGGCGGTGTGCCAGCGGGCCTGGGCGTAGGGCAAGTCCATGCTGATCGTGTAGAGGCGCACGTCGGGGGGTAGTTCGTGGCGCAGCTTCTCCCACTGGCGGGTTTCGACGTGGCAGACGGGGGTGTCCAGTGAGTTGACCACGTTGAGCAGGCGGACATGCCCGGCGGAGTCGGACAGGCTGACCTGGCTGGCCCCTCCATCGGCGGGGTCCACATGCTCGAGGGTGAAATCGGGGGCGTGGTCGCCGGGTTGGAGTTTCTTTCCGACCACGGTGAGTTGTTCGTCTAATTCAAAGGCTTCGCCGGTGCGCTCTTCCATGAGTGCTGCCTCCCTTAGCGGTCATTGGATTTCTTCCTGCACGGGGGTCATCCGCCGCAGATATGCGGGCGGGACGTGGTCAACCAGCCAGACGCCGTTGGCTGCACAATAGAAGGGCTGCCCGGCCTCGTGGAGCGCCGTTGCGTCCACAGCGAAAATAGCAGGGCGGCCATGTCGCGCCCCCACCCGGCGGGCCGTCTCGGTGTCGGGCGAGAGGTGGACGTGCTGGCGGGTCATTTTCTGTAGCCCCGTCTGTTGAATGCTGGGGACGGAGCGGTCGCCGGTGCCGTGGTAGAGTACGGCGGGCGGGGCGGTTGGCTCCAGTTGGAGATCGACTGCGACGCTGTGGCCCTGGTTGGCGCGGATGCGGGTGCCGGTGTCGTCAAAGGCAAAGCGCTGCTTGTTGTTGCGGGCGACGACCTCGTCCAGTTCGGCGCGGGTCAGTGGCATCTGGTGCCGGGCGAGGGCGGCCAGCAAGTCGCCCACCGTCACCCAGCCGCCGGGGGCCAGGGTGAGGCCGATCCGGTCGGGCTGGTGGCGCAGGTGTTTGCTGAGGTAGCGGCTGACGCGGACCAGGCGGGTGTCGTCCATGGGTTGCGAGTTGCGAGTTGCGAGTTGTGAGTTGTGCGTTGTGCGTGTGTGAAACGGGATTACGCTTGTCACCCGTCGCCCGTTACTCGCAACTCGCTGCTCGCAACTCGCAACTCGTTAGCTTTCGAGCGTGGCGTGGACGCTGATGGCGACGTTGCCTTTGAGGGCACCGGAGATGGGGCAGCCCTGGCCGGTTTCTTCAGCGATGC
>JBBSAN010000034.1:0-18406 GCA_038252265.1 Chloroflexia bacterium | reverse complement strand
GGAGGACCGGCTGAGCGTGCTGGTGCTGCGCCTGCTGGGCCACCGCTGGCCGCGCCAGGTGGAGGAGGGCGAGCCGGTGCCCGCCTGGGCCGACGCCGACGGGGTGATTCCGCTGGGGGCGGGCACGGGCGAGCCGGCGCTGGCCGAGCGGGTGCGGCTGCGGCTGCGGGCCGAGGAGGGCGACCTGGGCGCACAGCGGGTCGAGGCGCTGCTGGCCGAACTGACCGGCTCCGGCCTGGACGAGTGGCTGCGCCGCGCCTTCTTCCCCCGCCACGTGCGCCAGTTCAAGTACCGCCCCATCGCCTGGCACCTGGCGAGTACGCCGCGCAAGGAGGGCGGGGGCAAGCGCCAGGGCGGGCGGCGCGTCCCGGCGTTCGAGTGCCTGCTCTACTACCACGCCTGCGGCGGCGATGTGCTGGCCCGCATCCGCACGCAATACGTCGAGCGGCTGGCCCAGGCCGAACGCGGGCTGATTGCCGAGGCCCGCCGCGCCGGGGACCGCAGCACCGAAGCCGAAAACGCCCTGCTCCTTGCGGTTGCACGCCTGCACGAGCTAGAGGAGTTCGCCGCCCGCCTGCGCGCCGTGGAAGACGAGGGGTTCGCCTCGCCCGACCTGGACGCGCTGCTGGCCGCCGAGCCGCTCGACCGCTGGAGCGGCGACGGGTATATCCCCCCCGCCAGCGCCGACGTCCTCTTGCACCAGGAGCGGGCCTGGCACGCCGACCTGAACGACGGCGTGCGGGTCAATATCGCCCCGCTGCAAGGGGCCGGGTTGCTCGCCGCCGATGTGCTCAAAGCCCCCGACGCCAAGAAAGCCCTGGCCGACCGCGCCCGCTGGCGGGCCGACGAGCGCCGCTGGGTGCGCGCAGGCAAGCTGCCCCGCCCCGGCTGGCTCCCCCCCGCCGTCCCCGAAAGCCCCGCCTGGACCGCCCTGGCCCCCGCCCGCGCCGCCGAGCAGCACAAGCTGGCCGCCAAACGCCAGGCCGCGCTGGCCGGGCCGGAGGAGACCCCCGCATGACCGATCCCGCCCGGCACGACAAGCTCCAGCAGTTAGCCCATCTCATTCAGCAGCGTATGGCCCTGGACGCCCAGATCGCCGCCCTGACGAACCGCCCCGCCGAGCGCGGCCACACCGGCGAGTACATCGCCTCCCTGATCTTCAACATCACCCTGGAACGTTCGGCCACGAACAAAGGCAGCGACGGGCGGTTCCAGGATGGGCGGCTAGCGGGCAAGTCCGTCAACATCAAGTGGCGCGGGGTGAATAACGGCGGATTCGCGCTGACTGAGCGCGCAGTCCCCGACTACTACCTGGTGCTGACCGTCCCGCGCCTGCCGCCCCGCCGCTCCCTGGGGCAGATCAACCCCTGGGTGATCGGGGAGGTCTATCTGCTGTCCGGCGAGGAGGTCAGGGCGGATGTAGTGGTGCACAACCGGCGTATCGGGCCAGGTGCCACTTCTATTTCCCCCCACCTGTGGCGCGCCGGTGAGATCTACCCCACGCCAAGCCATCCGTTGTTAATACTCAGCGAAGCGCAACACGAGATGTTGCAACTCTTCTCAAGTAACGCGATCCTTCCCGCTGGCTAAGGAACGCACTTACCGGTTCCACCGACTTCGTACGGAGACAATGATGCACGTACACACCCACCCGCACTACGGGGAAGAACAGCAACACCTGGCCGCCACCGTGGCCTGGATCCGCAACCGGCTCGACGAGCCGCAGACCGATGCCGGGGCGGACCGCCATGCTACCCGCAATCTGCGGAGCATGAGAGAAGATCGGGAGCACACCCTTATGGACGTAAGGGACTCCCCATATTTCGGGCGCGTAGATTGGCGGGCTGACGGCTTTGAGACTGACGAAACCTTCTACGTCGGCAAGACCCCGATTCCTGAGCAACGTGTCTACTCATGGCAGGACAACTTAGCTAGCAATTTGTATTACCAGTTGGACACTAAGTTTGAGCGCGGTAAGCTGCTGCTCGTACGTGATCTCGATATTGCGAAGGCGGCTCTGCATAGCATCCATGATCGGCTCGTGGACGCGGCGCTGGCCCACACCCTCCAGCCCAACGAGTTCACCGACTCCCTACTGGTCAAACTGCTGCGCGAGTCACGCTCTGGGCGGCTTCAGGAAATCGTCGCCACCATCCAGGCCCAGCAGTATGCAATCATCCAATCGCCCGCCGACCGGCTGCTGGTGGTGCAGGGCGCACCGGGCAGTGGCAAGACGGCCCTGGCCCTGCACCGCGTCTCCTACCTGCTCTACCACGACCGGGTACTAAAGCAGAATCGCTTAAAACGGCTGCTGGTGCTCGGTCCCAACCGCATATTCCTGGGCTACATCGCGGGGATTCTGCCCGCTCTGGGCGAGCAGCACGTCCCGCAGAAGACCTTCGACGAATGGGTGCTGGAGATGTTGGGCACGCCGGTGGACTACGAGCCGCAAGATGTGGCGCTGGAGCGCCTGCTCGACCCCGGTACGCCAGTTGCCGATAAGGTGCTGATCTACCGCAACGCGCATAACAAAGGCTCTTTGCCGATGGGCAGCTTGCTCAACGCCTATGTGGAATATCTGCACAACCGCATCCTGGAGGATAAAGGCCCGCTGAGCTACACGTACCAGGCTGCCATACCCCGATCTGGCACGCCCCTCCGCGAAACCCTACCGCTCTCCTATCTGTATGATGTGAACACGCTACGCGCCATGTTAGACAAGACCGACTCTTTGCCCTATAACGCGCGCAAAGCAGCAGTCGAGGAGACCCTGGTAGGCGAGATCGCCGGGGGGATGTACCGCTCGCTCCAAGAGAAGCTGCAAGCGCGCGGCACCTGGCTGGACGAAGATGTTGAGAAGCAGCAGCGGACAGGGATCGAGGAGGGGGTGCGTGGGGCCGTGCGAGCCTATTTTGCTGAGTGGCGGGCCGAAAACGTGCTGCGGGCCTACCGGCGACTGCTACGCACCCCGGCGCTGCTCCGCCAGCTTGGAATGAACCTCTTCTCAGCCCGCGACCTGGAGTTCCTGGCCCTTGATGCGCCCACGGCCCGCCGCCCCTTCCACTACGGCGATCTGGCCGCACTGCTCTACCTGAAGATCCTGCTCGACGGTACCGACGGCGTAGCCTATGACCACCTGGTGGTGGACGAGGCGCAGGATCTCACCCCCCTGCACTTCCAGGTGCTGCAACGCTACAGCCGGAACAACTCGATGACCGTGCTAGGCGATCTGGCCCAGGGCATCTATATGCACCACGGGGTGAGCCGCTGGGCCGACCTGCTAGCCGCCCCCGGCCCTCAGGGGCATCAGGAAGAGACGATCCGCCAGAGCTACCGCACCACGCAGCAGATTATCGAATACGCGAACGCACTGCTTACGCGTATCGGTGTAGCCGAGGATGCGCTAGCCAAACCGATCGCCCGCTCCGGCCCCGTGCCCACCCGCCAGGGCTTCGCCCGGCGCAGCGACCTTGTAACGGCCATCATCGAGCAGGTGCGCCTGGCCCAGAAGCAGGGCTATCGCGCGAGTGCCATCGTGCTGAAAACTGCCGCGAAATGCCAGGCTCTGGCCCAGGCCTTGACCGCGCGTGAGTTCCGCGATTTCCAACTGATCACCGATCGTGACGCTGACTATCAGGGCCAGACCGCCGTGCTTCCTACCTACCTGACCAAAGGGCTGGAGTTCGACGTGGTCATTTTGGCCGACGCCGACAGCACCACCTATCCGGTCGACGCGCTGAATGCGCGCCTGCTCTACGTGGCCCTGACCCGCGCCGCTCACATCCTCCACGTTTGCTGGATCGGCACGATCAGTCCCCTCCTGGATGAGACGATGTCTAATCTCCAGCCCCCAGCGTTCCTGGCTGAGCCGCTGGAGGCAGAACCGATCACGGTGGCCGACTACGCGGCTCGTTATCCAGACCGCACCGCCGATTGGTACATCGAGCGCCTGGCCACCCATGACCAGCTCCGCCTGCTAGCTCAAGGCACTATCGATCCCATCTTGCTAGAACTGCTGGCCCGTTCCTTCACCAACAGCAAGAGTGCAGGGGACGAGGAGGGTGAGATCCCGCCGCTCGATCCCGAGGTGCAGAAGGCGGTGCGGACGAAGGTTGCCCGGTTAGCTGCTGGCCCTGACGGATCCAGCCTGGCCCTTTGCCAGATACTATACAGCCTGTTACGCTCGCCGCTTCAGGCCGCCGGGCTGGCCCCACCAAACGACGTGACAGCACCACTAGGCGATCAAGTGCTGGCGCTCGCCACGCTGCGCGCCGCGATCCAGAGTGGGTACCCTGTCCCCCCTGGGCCGTGGCTGCCTCGCGCTGCCGTGCTGCAGGAGGTGCCCGATAACTGGCGGGTGCAAGCAGCCACCCAGCTTGACCTCCTGCGGGATTATGGGCCTATCGAAGCGCGCCCGCAAAACCGCCAACCGCATCTGTACGTTGCAGCGCAATGGCTCCCGGGCCTGCTCGATCTGGTCCTCGGTTATCCCCCTGCTGAGTGGGATCCCGAGGTGTGGGACCGCATTGGGCATCTTTCGGAACCCTTGTTAGGCGACGCCAGCGAAGGGAGCACCCACCTATGACCGTCTCTCCGCTCCGTGCGCATCTCGATGCCTTACAACTCCAAGCAGCAGATCATACTCAAGCATTAACTACCGATCTTGCCACCCGGCAGGCTGCCCGCGCACGCCTCCAGGCCGAGACTGCTGCCCTCCAGCAGCAGTTGGAAGAACTCGATGCCGCCTGCGCACAGCTCGAAGCGGATCTGGCTGCGCCAGCGAACCTTTCAGCACAAGAATTCGCTGCTGTCACAAACGCGCTGGCTGCTAACGCCAGTGATCTCAAGCCACTTGCGGTCTACTGGACGGCCCGCGCGCAATTCCGCCAGCAGCGTGCGACCCTCCTCGCTGCCCAGCCCGACTGGGAACCCAAGCTTCAAGACTACCGTACCTTTGCTGCCAATCCAACTGCCGCTTTGGAAGCCCTACCCACCTCCTACCGGGCGGCGATGCAGACGGCCCACGAGCAACTGCGGATCGAACTGGCACCCTATCTGGATCTCGAAACCGCCGAGCACAGTCTTGTGCCACCTACCTCCGCAAGCCTACAAGTCGTAGTCGTTCTGGATACCAGCGAGGCCCAGATCTACTGGCTTCTTCCAATCCCGAGCACCAATAATATAGCCACAGAGGAATCCGCGTTCTGGGGCACACTGATGGAGCTTCTCACCGCAGCTATCCAGAGCTTAGCCAATCATTCGGACTGGGTGGTGGCCGATCTGACCGTCGAAACCTGGGACTGCTATACGTTGCTGCATGCTCTGGCCGAATATGGAGGAGCTGCGCCACTGACCACTATTACCAAAAACCTGTTTGCCGCAGCCCTAAAGGCCACTCCCATGCTGGAGGGAATAGTCCTGACGGTGGAGGCAGACGAACTTTCGTTGGCTGCTGGGCAGTTGGGCGTAACTGCCCAGCCTCCTGTAGATCAGCGAGTCGCCACACCGCCGACCCCACCGGAGCTGACAGCACCGACTGAGGTGCGCCCAGTCCCTATTGTCGCCCCCACAATTGAAGTGCTCGAGAAGTTGTTCGTAGCGGAAGCCAGTCCGGCGGATGCGGTGCCACCCCCTCCTACTCCCGTGCCGTCCAGGCCAGAAGTGTTGATCACAGCCAGCACGATGATTGTCGTACCAACTCCAACCAATGGCGACCCACATCATGCCTCTGACGTGACTGCGGTGCCTATACCGACGCTGTTGGGCAAGTCTAAAGGCCACACAGCGCTCATCGGAGATAGTCAGGGTTGGTATACTGAGGCAGATCTGGTGGCCTGGGACCGCCCAACGAAAGTCGGCGAGGCCAGCCGGTGGAACACGCAGGCGCGGCGCTTACGCACTGTATTGATCCGGTTGGCAGTCCACGGCAAAGTTGGGAGCACAGGGGTGCCATCTGCAATGCTTTGGGAGCCGCTACCCGAACCTCACCGAAGTGCCGTTCGCAGTAGCATTGATGCCTTAATCACTAAGCAGGTATTGCGAATCGTCTCTGGCAAACGACCTTCCGACCGTCAGGTGGCGTTGAACCCCGCGCAGATGACTGAAGTGCAAAGTCTGATCAACCGGCAGGTCACGCCCTTTTGGTCTGATGTGCTTAATATCCTATGAGTACACAAATGACGACCAACTCTCTCCAACAACGCATCCAAACCCTGGCCCATAGCGTGCTCGACAGCGAGCCGGGGGCCTGGCTGGTCTGGTGCGACCCCCACGGCGCATGGGCACCCCTGCTCAAGCACGCGGCGACGGCATCGGGCCGGGGCGGGTTCGCCCTGGTGCGGGTGAGCGACTGGACCAACAGCGAGTTGGGCAGCCCGGCGGCGCGGGCCGCCCTTCAGGCGCGGCTGGACGCGCAAGAGCGGTTCGTGCTGCTGGTACCTGCGGGGCCGGACGCGCTGGGCTGGCTCTGGGCGCAGGCCCTCCGCGCCGGGCGCATCTATGCCTCCTCCCTGCGCGATCAACTCCTCGCCTGGGGCTGGCAGCCGCAAACCCTCACGCTGAGTGACGATGAACTGGCCGTCCTCGCCTTGCAGCGCCGCCTGGAAGATCCGGCAGCCTGGGGTGGCGGGGGGCTACAGCCCAACGTGGAGTTGCTGCTGGAAGTGCTGACGGGCAGCGCCGCGCCCGAGCCGGAAGCCCGGCTGGTGCTGGACCTGACCCTCACCCAGGCGGGCCTGCCGCCCCTGGAGGAGCCGTTGCCCGCGTGGCGGACGCGCGTCCTGGCCCGCCTGCTCGTCACCGAGGCCCACGCTCTGGCCCCCGACCTGATTGGAGCCGGGCACGAGGGGCTGATCCCGCCCGATGGGCAAAAGCTGGCCTTGCAACTGCTCGACCGCTGGCGCGACAGCAAACAACTGAGCAAGCAACTCCCCGCCGCGATCCTGGAGGCCGACAAGCTCACCGGACTCGGCGCGGCACTGGCCCAGGCCACCACCCATCACGGCCCGTTCCTGTCACACGCCGCCGAGCGCACCATCTTCTCCACTACCTGCCGCCGACTGCTGGACGTGCCGAACGGAGACTTGCCCGCCGCCCTGGCCGGGCTGCAATCCGATCTGCTGCGCCACGTCGGGGGGTTCTGGGGCGAAGCCGCCCCCCGTCCGCAGGCCGTGGCCTGGGACGAACTGGCCCGCCTGAGCCATGCCTGTGCCCGGCTGCTGGCCGCGCTGCCCCCCGGTCCCTGGGCAACACCCGCCGCCGCCATGGCCTGGTATACCAGCGGGGGCTGGCAGATCGACGCAGCAGGCGAAGAGTTGCTGCGCGACCTAGCGAAAGCGCCGCCGGACTTGCTAGCGCTGATTGCGCCCTTGCGTGCCGCCTACCGCGCCCGCTGGGAGCACCTGATGCTCACCTGGTCTGAGGTCTGGACCGGCGCAGACTGCCCCGTCCCCGAACTACCCACCGCAGGCGACTGGCTCCGCGACATGCTCCAGGACACGCGCCCCACCGCCATCCTGGTGATCGACGCACTACGCTACGACCTGGGCCAGGCCCTGGCCGCCGGGGTCAACCAGCAGGAGGGCCAGCCACGAGCCACCGTGCGTCCGGCGCGCGCCCCGCTGCCGTCGGTTACCGCGCTCGGCATGGGCCTGGCGCTGCCCATCGTGGAGAACAAGCTAGAGGCGGATCTGGTCGGGGGGCAATGGCAACTCCGGCTGGCGGGGAGCACGGCGAACCTGAGCGTGGCCGCTGAACGCCGCAAGTGGTGGCAGACACAGGGGAAGGTAGCCGAGGATGCCCTGCTCGATCTTAAAGCCGTGCTGAACGACCCTGTTCCGGCACCCGGTCCCGCCCGTGCCCGCCTCGTGATCTATGACGCAACTATCGACAAGTCGGGACACGATGACCAACTGGAAACCATGGGCAGCGGCCACATCCGGGGAAGCTATCTCACCGCCATCGAGTACCTGCGCCAGGCCGGGTGGCTACGCATCCTGCTCGTGACCGACCACGGCTACATCCACTGGAGCGGCAGCGAGGAGAAGTCCATCACGCCTCCGCTTCCTGATCCCGCCTACCAATCCCGTCGGGCGCTCGCCTATCCCGCCAATGCCTCAGTACCGCCTCCCGCTGGCCGGGCACCGGGGGGCCGCTGGCGCATCGCGGTCGCCCCCGGCGCGGCCAGCTTTCGCGCCTATGGGGGCCTGGGCTACTTCCACGGCGGCGCGTCCTTGCAGGAGTGGATCATCCCCTGTGTTAAGATTGAGTGGCCGGTGCAGGCCCAACCGGTGCAGGTCGAATTACAGCCCCTGGCAAACGTCCTCGGCGAGCGCCCGCGCGTGACCCTGGATGTGCGCCTCGCCGGGCTATTCGCCGAAGACGGCCTGCCGCGCGAGGTCGAGGTGCTGATCCGCAATGCCAATTCGCATGCCATCCTGTACCGCTCTACACCTCGTGTGCTGAAACCCGGTGATCAGCAGGCCGTGATCGAGGCTCCAGGGATGCCGGGGGCAGAAGCCGCTCGCGATACCGCTTTGCGTATTGAGGTACGCGACACCCATACTGAAGAAATTCTAGCCTCGCAGCCCAGCACCCTAAAGACCGAATTAACCGGTTGGTAGGAGAAAATATTAATGCCCTTCAACACCAGCGACTTTCACCCCGATGCCCTCGATCGGCTGCTCTTCGCCCAGTTTCCCGGCCTGGTCATGCGGAAAGACCTGACCCAGGCGATCCGGGGCACCAGCAAAGCGCCGTCTTATGTCATCGAGTTCATGCTCAACAAATACTGCGCGAATATCCTCGATGACACCGAGGTGCGCGAGGGTTTGCAACTCGTCCAGGAAGAAGTTGCCCGTTACATCCCCCGTGGAGACGAGACCGAAGTGATCAAGGCGGCAATCAAGGAGCGTCCGCCGCGCCGCCTGATCGATCTGGTGAGGGTGGAACTGGACGAGCGCCTGGAAGAAGGCGTGTACTGGGCCAGCCTGATGATGGCGAACATCCGCAACGTCAATATTACCCCCGAACTGGTCGGTCGCTATGAGCGCCTGTTGATGGCCGGGGTCTGGTGTAACCTCCTGGTCAGCTATGACGACACGATCCGTTATCGCAACAAGACATTCCCTTTCGTCATCAGCCGCCTGGAACCGGTGCAGGTGGGCCGGGTAGATTTCGACGAGTACTGCGCCGGACGGCAGCGTTTTACCCGTGACCAGTGGATCGACGCACTGATTCGCACCATGGGCTACGAGCCAACCCAGCCACAACTCACCCCCCGAGTCAAGCTCCTCTACTTGGTGCGGATGATTCCGCTGGTTGAGGCCAACTACCACATGATCGAGCTAGGCCCGCGGCAAACTGGCAAATCGTTTTGTTTCACCGAATTCAGCCCCTACGGCACTCTCCTGGCAGGCGGAGCTGTCACCGTACCCAAGCTCTTTGTCAGCAATACCATGCCCCCACGCCCCGGCCTGATTGCCCAACGCGATGTAGTCGGCTTTGACGAAACCGCCGGCAGCAGCTTTAACGATGACGACAAGAACCTCTACAAAAACTACATGGAGAGCGGACAGATCAACCGGGGCACGATCACGGTCACTGGTGATGCCGGGTTCGTCTTCAACGGCAATATCAACTTCGATCCGCGCTTCGGTATGCTGGCCGAGCATCTGTTCAAGCCGCTGCCGGTGGCAGTTAGCGACGATACCGCCTTCCACGATCGCTGGGCCGCCTACTTACCCGGGTGGGAGCTACCCAAGCTAACCCCTGAACTGCTGACGACCCACGTCGGCTTCATCCTCGATTACACCAGTGAGCTATTCCATCGCGAACTGCGCCGTATCGGCAGCTACGGCACGCTCTGGGAGAATTGGTTCGAGGCACCGCCGGGTCAATGGAGCGCCCGCGATTTACGTAGCATCAACCGCACTTTCTCGGGCCTCACGAAATTGATTTTTCCGGGGGGAATAATGGAGAAAGACGACGCCCGGCTGTTGCTACGCCTGGCCCTGGAACTACGCCTCCGTGTGCGGCTCCAATTGCATAGGATGAATCCCCAGGAGTTCTCGCTGACAACCTTTTCATATCGTGATCGAGAAACCGGAGCCACGGAGGTCGTCAGCCTGGAAGTGTAGTGTGCAGAGAGGATCAAGGATCTTGCCCCAACCAATCACCCTGTTTGAACACGAGATCTATGCTGGATCTCCCCTCGCTTGGTCTCCTCAGGAGAATGCTCACCTACAACGCCTACGGAGAGCGGCCAATGACGAACTAATCCGTCCCCTGTACCGTGATGGGCGGGTTGTCCCGCAGGCGACACAGTATGTCGGCGTGCTGCGTATCGGGTCGCATACGATCCAGGTGCTGCCCAAGATGTGCCGTGCGCCCGACTCCGATCCGGCCCAGCAGCACCGCGAAGCCACCCGCAATCTGCTGTATCTACTGAGTATCGCGCTCGATGTGCCTGTCCATGAGCAGGAGCTGGCACCATTGCTCCGCCAGGGAACCGACTGGTTCGAGATCCTCACCCACCTGTTCACAAGCCATCTGCAAACCGAATGGCAACGGGGCGCACATCGCGGTTACCAGATGGAGGAGGAGGAGCTGCCGGTGCTACGAGGCACCTGGCGCATCGCTGAGCAGTTGCGCCGCCCGGCAGGCGGACACCGCTTCTCGGTCGCTTATGATGAATTTACCGCTGACACCTAGCTCAACCGCGTCTTTCGCTATGTAGTCGAGAAGCTGTGGCGCAGCAGTGCCGACGCGAACAACCGCCGCCGCTTAGGTTTGCTGCGCCAGTGGATGAACGAGATCACTCTTCTGCCAATTGTGGGGGTTGCGGATGCCGCCCCAAGCCTGATTACCCGGCTCAACACACGCTTCACCCCATTACTCAACCTGGCCCGGCTCTTCCTGGCCCAGGATGCGTTGCAACTCGGCAGCGGCGACCTCACCAGCTTCGCGTTCGTTTTCGACATGAATGTGCTATTTGAGACATTTATCGCCCGCTTTTTGCGGCGCTATCGTGACCAGATTCTACCCTCAGCACTGGCTGACTGTGAGATGTTGCCTCAAACACAGGGAGCCAACCGAGCTTTAGCGCGGCGGGGAGATCAAGCGGTGTTCTGGCTGCGGCCTGATCTTGCATTTCGCCAGGGAGACGCCTTCCCCTTGCTGCTCGACACCAAATACAAGTTGCTGAATACCAATGATCGTAAGCTCGGCATTAGCTCCAGTGATTTCTATCAGATGTATGCGTATGCCGGGCGCTACGCTTGTCCCCGCGTGTTGTTGCTTTACCCACGTACAGTCGAACAAGCCCCACTCCCCGTCACCTGTTTTACGATCCCCGGCGCTGATACCATTATCGCTGCGGCCACCGTGGACCTGCAACACGATCTGGGCACCACCGATGGTCGCAGGATGCTGGTGCAGGAGTTGGCCGCAATTATAGGAGGAGTTCTCGATGCTGGAGATTCATGACCCAAGTGTGGAGAAGATACGTCAAATTATCGAAACAAGAATTATGCCGGATCCCGCCACGCGCAAAATCTGCCTGGAGTTTCTGGCCGACTCGATTCAATATGCCAATGCACAGGGCGGCAATGCTTGGGCCCTTATTTTACGCAATGAGGGCCCCACAATACGTCTGAACGTAGGCGCAGGGGAGGTCTTGGCGTTATCCGGAAAAGGGATAATGACTATTGAGTTAGATTCTGAAAGCCTCGACGCGCAAGCACAAGCCTCGTTGGAAGCACAAGTGAAAGTGTCTCCATATAGCTGGAAACGGGCGGGCCCCGGGTTATTCGCGGAAATACCTTTTGAGCGCATGGCTGAATTACTGCCCCTAATACAAACCGCGCACCGATCTTGGATAGAAAAAGCAGCACGAACTGAGAAACGAACTCACTACTACAAAGCTAATCATCAACCTATTTTAGCCTATTTGCGTACAACGCTGGGCCGATCGGAATCGGAACTTCCTGATCCAGACTATGGAGTGGATGACCCGGCGGTTGGCGATCCGGCATCGTCCCCAGCGTTGCCCACCAACCTGTTACGGGCATCTGACACTGCACAGTCCGAGTGGGCAGCAGCGATTGCCGACTGGCTACAGAATAACTCTCCGACAATGACGGCGGATGATCGAGCCTTGATCGACACCTTTAATGCCCGGTTCCCGCGTGAGCAACTCAACACACTCTCGCTAGCGGATTACGCCTTGGGGCAGGAGGACAAGGATAACTTCTGCTACTGGATGGAATTCAAGCTACATGAGATGGGAAGTGTTAGCGGTGGTAGCGCGGCCAAGTGGGGCGTGTGGTATAGCCAGGCTGAGGTACGATGGCGCTGGAACAAAGTGTATGACAGTGCCGAGGACGCGATCGGCCGCCTGCGGGAGGGGCTGTATCGCTTGACCGAAGCGGCGGCCCAGGGCCATTGGGACGAATTGGATACACTGGGTGAGCGGCACTTGGGGCCAAACCGCCTGGCATTGCGGGCCAAGCCACTTTTTCTGTATTTCCCTGACCAGTTCTTGCCTATGTCCCAGCCTGATCACTTAGCTCATTTCCTGGGTCTACTAGGCGAGTCGCCACAGCCCAGTCTGCTGGCGCGCCAGCGCCAACTCCTGAATCGGTTGCACACCATGCCCGAGTTCGCAGGTTTTGACACAGTTCAGATGATGCGTTTCCTATATAGCTTTGTCCCACCGCCGCAGTACCATTCCGGCCCCACCCTGTCGGTCGAAAATGCTAAAGCGTTTGTTGATAGCATTATCACTCGCCCCGAGTTCCGCAACGTTTGCTTGACCGCCCTGGCCGATGCCATAGAGTACATTGACGCACAGCTGGAGGGCGATTGGCGACTCAGCCTGTTGAGCGATCGCACACGTATCCGGCTGTACGCAGGGACGGTTGAAGTCCTCAGCCTGAACCGTTACCAGAATGGTAATTTTGTTCTCACGCTCGATCCACAGGCACTCGACGAACCCCCCCGAACTGCGCTTGGTGAACAGCAAATTGGCTTGATTAATAATACGGACACAGCCCCACCAGCTCTACAACCGTGGGTGCCGTTTGCCCGATTAGCAAACCTGCTACCGCACTTGCAAGTAGCCTATCAAAGCTTTGTAGACAAAGTTGCGGCAGGTGAATACCGACCGAATAGCAAGGCGCAGCCTGCCCCCCATGCCCCGGAATTGTTAGCATATCTGCGCCAGGAATTGGAGCGAGATCTGCCCGATCCAGCCGTTGGTCTAGCTCCCCCAATGGCGTCCCACGTCTGGAAAATTGCGCCCGGCCCCGAAGCAAAATTATGGCCGATGTGTCTGGAGCATAATTGTATTGTCATTGGCTGGTTGGACAACGCTGATTTGAGTTCCTACACGGATAAATCAGCGTTGGAAACTGCACTCAGGCAGGCCAACCAGGGAGGACGCAATGCCGCCAACTCCATTTGGTCCTTCACGCATGACATCCAGCCCGGTCACATTGTCGTCGCAAACCAGGGCTTGCGGCGCATCGTAGGGATTGGTCGCATTACCAGTGGCTACATCGCCCCGGCCGCTCCGGACAATCCCAGCCAGGATACCGGCTATCGCAATGCACGCCGGGTGGAATGGCTCATCAAAGAACCGCTAGAGGTGCCGTTCCAGTTCGCACAATCGACGGTGACACCCGTGGATCAGCAGCGATGGGCGCAAATCAAGCAGGCCTACGTACAGGCGAACCCGGCACTCGCCCCCATCTTCGAGCAGCTTGAGGGTACGACACCGCCGCCACCACAGATACCCTCCGAGCTACAGCCCCTAATGACGATGGCTGAGCGCACGCGCAATACGCTGCTCTTCGGTCCTCCCGGCACAGGGAAGACATGGCTGGTGAACCACTTCGCCAACTACTTCTTGCTCTATCATAACAGCTCACCTGTTGCTGCGGATCGTTACTGGCAGGCTGTCCAGGCGGGAAATACCGCTGCCGCGCAGGCCATGCAGACCGAAATCCAACCCGAAGCCAGGGCTATGGAAGACCGCCCAAATTTCTGGTGGATCACCGCGAATCCAAAAATCTGGAGCTGGCAAACCTTGTTCGATCAAGGTGAAGAGTTCTACCACTATGGGCGGTTGGCGAAGAATTTCCAGGCGATCAGCCCGGGCGACCTGATCTTCGGCTATCTTGCAAACCCGACGAAACAGATCGTGGCCGTCGCACGGGTGCGCGAGGGCTTACACACCCGCCAGGAGGAAGGCGTACTGGTCAGCGGCATTCTGATCGAGCCGGTAGTAAAGATACAATACCCGATCTCATGGGAAGTCTTGAAGAGCAATCCATTACTCAAGACTGCTGAGCCGGTACGTTTCCGGGCGCAAGGCACCCTCTTCGCTGTAACTCCCACTGAAGCCCAGGAGATTGCCCGGCTTCTGACTCAGGCCGGGAATGCGTTACCCCCCGAGCTAGTTGAGGCGGTTGGGCAACCGGTCCAACGCGCGGAGCACGCACCAGGCTCCGGCAGAAGCGTCGAGGTTCGCGCCAGTAACTTCCTGCGCTTCATCACCTTCCACCAATCATTCGCCTACGAAGAGTTTGTCGAAGGGCTGAAACCCAAGGTTGAAGGGACGAACCTGAGTTATGAGGTGCAGCCAGGTGTTTTCCGCCAGATCTGCAAAGACGCGGAACAAGCTTGGTTAGCCCACCAGGCGCGAGGTGGTAAGGCGCAGGATACGCCTCGCTATCTGCTCATCATTGATGAAGTGAATCGTGCCAACATTGCCAAAGTGTTCGGCGAACTGATCACCCTACTAGAGGACGACAAACGATTAGGCCAGGCTAATCAGATCAAAGTCCAGCTCCCTTACTCACAGGAGGAATTCGGGGTGCCGCCGAATCTCTACCTCCTCGGTACGCTCAATACTGCTGACCGCTCCATCGCCCTGCTGGATCTGGCGCTGCGCCGCCGCTTTGCCTTTGTTGAGATGCCACCCCAACCCCAGCTATTGAAGCATGTAGGTGGGGTGGATCTGATGGCACTATTGCGGACCTTGAATGCGCGCAGTCGCCTGTTGCTGGATGCCGACCACCAGATCGGGCACAGCTATTTCATGGGGTTGGCCCCGAATGCCGTCGAGGATCTGCACTTTGCCTGGTATCATCGGGTCGTGCCATTGCTGCAAGAATATTTCTACAACGACGGAACACGCTTACACTGCGTGCTGGGTTCCGATTTTACACAATCAATCACTCCAGACGATGCAACACGCAAAGCCCTCGGTGAGCTTTATGATGCGGAACTGCAGCACACCACGGTCGTACCTCTGCACGGCCAGCCATTCCTGGAGGCGTTACAACGTTTGGCGGGGAGTGCAACAATGATCGAGGAGGCCAACCCCAATGCTCATTGACGATTCATCCCTCCCCGCAAGCGGGCAGATCTTGCAAATCTCTCCGACGGACATCTCGCAGTTCATCCGGTTGGAACAGTGCCAGCGCTATCTACGGCTGCGACTGCATGAAGGAGCCGCTGGGCGCAACTTCATGCGCCGCGCCGGGTTGACTCCGCAAGCCATTCCGCCGCTGCTTACCCGCGCTGGGGCCGCCTTCGAGGATACGGTGGAGGCAGCAATTGCAGCCCAGTTTCCGACCTACCACTTCGCTTCTGCCGCAGGCAAGGCCCAACGGGGGTCCGACAATGCGCAAGTGGTGGCGCGGACGCAGGACCTCCTCCCTGGGGCGACCACCGTCCTGTTTCAGGCCCGCCTAGTGGTACCATTAGATGGCTGGATGATCCGCGGGGACGCCGATATCCTCCGCCTGGAAAGGGATGCGGACGGCGCGCTGCGGGTGCTGATTGCGGATATGAAAAGCTCGGCTACCGCCAAGGTTGAGCACCGACTCCAGGTGGCGTTTTACCATGCCATGCTCGCTGGCCTGTTCACACAGGAAGGCGTGTCCGTCGCCACTATTGAGACAGCTATTCTCTATCGGGGCTTGCTGAACCTACCCGCCGATCTACCGCTGGACGAGATCAAACGGCTGAACGATCAGCGGGACGAAGCACGGACATTTTTCGGCGTTGAGGAGGGATTTTTGGAACGTGTAATGGATGCAGAGGCGTACCTCGACGCTGTGCGTGATCTGGTCACTGGCCCCGACTCGACCGCTCGGCAGGTGATTACCCAACCGTTCGCAGCGGTCCCCTACCATCTGAGCCGCAAATGTGATGGCTGCCTCTACAACGAGTTTTGTATGCAGTGGAGCGCCAAGCAGGATGATCTTTCCTTGTTGCCACACATCACCGCGTTGGACAAGGAGGCCCTCCTGCGGACCGGGGTGCGAACAGTGCATGCGTTGGCCGGGCTAAAAGAGTTTGCTCCTCCCGATAGTAATGGCGCGAATCGTCGCAGCGAGGTGCTGGTGCCGGTGCCAGGAACGGAAGCACTCGTCGGACGGCTGGCGACGACCTGGCCGGTCGGACCGCGGCTGGATGAGCTGATCCATCGCGCCCGGCGCTACCGCCAATGGAAAAAAGAAGACGTGGCTGCCCTCTCCTATATTCCCAACAAAGGGCATGGCTCCCTGCCCTACATGGATGCCACCCACAACCCGAACCTGGTTCGCGTCTACCTGGATGCGCAGCAAGATTATCTGCACAACCGGATCTATCTGCTGGGAGCGCGGGTCGTGGCCTGTGAAAACGGTGTGGAAGTGGCTGCCCGCTGCCGGAACGTCGTCCACCTGGCCGCTAGCCCCCCCGAAACCGATGCGCTGGAGGCCGATCTCCTGGTCGCCTGGATCCACGAGACCCTTGCTGCGGTTGTGGAATTGGCCGCGCCAGACGAGGCGGGGGGGCCAATGCGCCAGTTCACCTGATCTTCTATGACCGGTTGGCCCAGCAGGTGCTCCTGGATGCGCTGGCCCGCCACGGCTCCGCCATCCTGAGCGCCACTCCACTGTATGACTTCCTGACCCAGCTCGCCGGTTATGACTCGCCGGTGGCAACTTTTGTGGAAGATGAGATTCGTGAACTGAAGAACTACCCGATGGTCTGCCAATCGTTGCAGGCCGTGGCGGCGTATCTGCGTTTTGATTGGCGTATACCCGAAGACTACCGGGCGCTATTTCATGAGCGGTTATTCGATTTCTGGGGCCGGTTGCCGATCGTTGACGGGCCACCCGGCGTGGGCACTTGGTACACCAACCGCGCACGGTTCAACAGCCAGATCCCACTGGAATATGCCTATGCCGCCTGGGATGCCTTGGAGCCGCCCGCCGCGGGAACCCCCGACTCATTCACACCCTATCGGGCCGCCACGCCGGATCGGCTCCGGGGCTTTCAGGCCCGCCGCCTGGAAGCTTTGGAACACATTGCCCACGATTTCAGCGGCAACAAGCTGACCGAAAAGCGCCCTTTCCGCCTGCCGGATCTAGACCAATTCACCGATAAGGCGACGACTCTGGCCCGCGCACTGGATGAATTTGTGACCATAGAACGTCATGTCGAACTGGCCGCCTGGCGGACGACGCGCAATCTGGCCCCCGAGCGGCGCGCACTGATGGGCGAAACACTGCTAGTGCGCTATCTGGAAGCTGATCAGGCACCTGAGTTAGCTGAGCAGAATCGGGAGAACGAGCGCCGCCGCCAGCTACATGAGGAGCAGCGTGCCGCCTACCTGGCGGCGCGCCCCGACGCCAAACAGGTCCGCCTGCCAAAAGAGCAGAAGGCGGAAAGTGCATGGTCGCAAGAAGGATTGCGCGTGCGGCTCCGAGTGGACACGACCAACCTCGACTGTGGTTTGGCCGAGGTACTGGCATTATCCACCCTGGGCGAGGGTGCCAGCGTAGTAATCTACTCCCGCTCAGCAGTGGATGAACGACTGCCCAGCGCCGAGCAAGTTCCGCATACACCCACTCCCAGGCAACTGCTGTATGGGACGCGCGGGACAATCACAAGCATAGTGGTCGAGCGAGATAATGACGACCAACCCCGCGCCGCTTTTATGGAAGTTGAATTGCGCCCAGCATTGGGCGGCACATGGTCACGGGGATTCGTCTTCCCCTCAATGGATCGTCCACTGCTGGATGATCAGGTATACACACTGGATCCTGACCCGAACAATTGGTATGGGTATTGGTGCGCTGTCGTCAGCGAGGCACTAGCTGGGTTGCCCACTCCGTCCGCCGAACCGCGCCACGTCCTATATGAACGGCTGGCTATGAGTGGAACACAGGCGCTTCCGCAACCTGCTCTCGCAACAGAAGGGCAGGCCCGCTTCCTGTCTGGGCTACAAGCGCTGGCGGCTGCCGGGGCACTGCAGGAATTCGAGCGAAGCAAGCAAGATTATATCGGCGCACATGGCGACGATCCGCTCCTGTTGGTGCAAGGGCCGCCCGGCACGGGGAAGAGTTTC
>JBBSAN010000033.1:0-18563 GCA_038252265.1 Chloroflexia bacterium | reverse complement strand
CCTGCGACTTGACGACACGCAGCCCGCGATCCGCAACGCCATCACTGACCGCGACCTTAAAGTCCTCTCCGGTCTTCTTCGTGAGGTAGATGCTTGAGCCGATGACGCGAGCGTTGAACGAGAAGCCGAGCTTCGTGTCGATGAGGCCCGCGAGTGCTCGCGCCGACAGGTCCGTCTTAATGCCTTCGAGAGCGGACGTTGAACCCGCAGGCGTGTCGTACACGACATCCGTTCCATCGAGCGTCAGCGTGTACTGCCCCCCCTGCGGCGCACGCGGCACCAGCCGCACATGCGACACAATCTCCCCGGCTCCGGTTGCCGCCGCGTCCGTCGCCGTGTCGAGCAGCAAAGTGGCGGCCTGGGGTTGGACGGCGGGTGGGTGGCCCGGCTCCAGATCGGCGGACCAAAACTCTGCCGCCAATAGGCGTGCCCCACCCGGCGGCGTGGTCTGGATCGTGTTCGGGTCCAGCGTGGGGCAGAATTGGCCGGTCGTATACAGGCTCACACCGGGCGGCACGGTCAGTGGGGGGACCGGATCGCTGCCGCACGCGGGGAGGGTGACAGTGGTTGTCATATAGGCCCCGAACGTATAATGCACCGTCCCCTGCCCCACCGCGAAGGTGAGCGGCCCCCCGGATGTACTGCCCGCTACCAGATCGTAGCGATAGATCAGTGCGCTGTCCCGCTCATAGAGCGTGGCAAAAGCGTTCTTGTCGCTCGTCGTGTAGCCGCTGGGCGGCACTTCCCCCGGTGGCTGGACGATCACATCGGCGGGGGTGCCCCAGGGCAGCGGCGGCTGCGGCTTGTAGCCCAGCGGCACATCGCCATGCACCCGGTCGCCCCAACCGAGGCGGTAGCGGGCAAAATAGGCCAGCACCTCCATTTCGGGATGCTGCGCCCCCACCCCGCCGCCGAACCAGACGGTCCGTGGCGGCCCAAGTGCCCCCTCGCGACGCAACCAGGGATTGGAGGCCAGGGTGTAGACGTAATCATCACCGCTCTGGTGGGCGGGGGTCAGGCTGGATGTTTTGTCCAGGCGGGTCCGCAACGCCGCCTGCTGGTCCTTCGGGTATTGCCAGAGGTGGACGACCACCTGCCGCACCTCCAGCCCTTGCAACAGCGCCACGGTGGCCGGGTCGGGGAACGCGGCCAGCGCCCGGCTGAGATAGACCGTGCCCGGCGGCACAAAGCCGCTCCAGCCGTTGACCAGCGGTTGCCAGTGGTAGGTGCCCCAGTAGGCGTCCCAGATGTCGCCCGAATCGCCCCGGAAGGGGAACTCGATCACCGGCCCCGGCGGCCCGGTCGCCAGCCAGCTATACGGCTCGATCTGCGCCGGGCGCACATCGCGGTGGTTGCTCAGGTCCAACTCTTGCGCCGACTCGCCCAGGATACCGACCACGATCAGCGCCACCAGGACATAAGATTTTAGATTGTGGATTTTGGATTTTGGAGCGACGATAGTTGCGGGAACCGTACTGTTTACGGGAATAGTGTTATTTGCGGCTTGCCCTCTCGTTCCAAAATCCCAAATCCCAAATCTAAAATACGCCACCCCATACCCGGCAAGAACGGCCAGGGCGAGGTGGACCAGCATGGCGAAGCGCACCGGGACGCGCAACGCCTGGAAGCCGGGCACCCAATCGTACAGGAGAGCGTAGGGCAGCGGCACCTCCCAGCCATTGGGGAGCCGATAGCTGAGGCCGAAGGTCAGCACCAGCGCTCCCAGCCCCGCCGCCAGCCAGTACCAGCGTTCGGCGGCCCGCGACGGCATCCAGGCGGAGGGGGCAGGCGCAGAGGCGGGAGAGGGATCGATTTCCGGCCCCGGCACAGCGGCCCGTCGCCGCCCGCCCAGGACCAGCCCCAACACGGCCAGCACCAGCACCAGCAGGCCGGGGAATAGCTCCCGCTCCCCGGCGATAGAGGTCATCGCCGGGCGCAGGTGGCCCCAGAACCAGTTGCTCGGCAGCACCCGCAGGTAGTATTGCCAGACCGCCGACCAGTTCTGCACCTCGTAGGTGGAGCGGGCCAGCCCCAGTTCGTTGTTCACCTGCAAATAGGGCATGTAGATCGGCAGGAGCAGCACCCCCAGCACCGCCCCGGTCAGCGCCAGCTTGACCGGGCGCGACCCCACCAGCCGGATCGGCGTGCCCCGTGGCCGCGCCCCCCGCCACCACGCCCCCGCCCACCACAGCAAATAGCCCCCGACCAGCAAGGCCAGGAAGTAGCTATGGTAGACACTGCACAGGGCCATCAGCGCGAAGAAAAGGGCGGCGAGGGTGAACCAGCGCCCACTATTGCGGGCTAGCCCCCGGCGCAGCGCCCACAGGGTCAGCGGGAACCACTCGGTGGCGAGGATGTGGAGGTGGGTCAACTGCATGAAGCGCAGGCCGGTGAAGGCGAACGCGACCCCGGCGACCAGCCCCGCCGCCCGGCTGCCGGTGGTGTCACGCACCAGCAGGTAGGTCGCGGCCCCCGTCGCCAGGAACGACCAGAGCTTGTAGCTGTTCAGGGCCAGCGCCGGGTTGCCCGACAGGGCGAAGATCGGCCAGGTCAGCAGCGTCTGGCCCAGCAGGTGATCGGAGTAGGCCAGGCTGTGGTAGTAGGGATAGAAGAACGGGGCGTCGAACAGGTGGAGCGGGTCGGTGGCGAGGGCGTGCGCGTCCCAGGTCATGGTCGTCAGTTGCAGCACCACGTCGCCAAACGCATCAATGCCCTGGTCGAGCAACAATACCGTCGGCCAAGTCATCCCCACGGTCAGCACCGCAAAGAAGGCGAGGACGAGCAGCGGTTCGGCCCAGGGGGCGCGCCGGACGAGCGGGGGCAGGGGTTCCACGCCGTATTATACCATGCGTGATGCGTGATGCGTGATGCGTGATGCGTGATGCGTGATGCGTGATGCGTGATGCGGTACGAGGTACGAGGTACGAGGAATGGGAAGGTGCTGCTCCCTTCTCCCGCAGGGAGAGGGGTTGGGGGTGAGGGCGGATCTATCCCGCTCGATCAGTCAGCGCCGCAGTAGGTAGCCAACATCGTATCCCGCCGAACAGCGGTTGACAAGGCGGGGCACCGTCGGGTACAAAAGAAGCTATGCAGCACGTTGTCGGGCGCGTAACACGGGCCACCCTCCCCATTTCCACCGATTGGCTGATCGCCGGGATCTTCTTCCTGCTGGCGGCGGGGCTGCGGGTCTGGGGGGTGCAGTGGTCGCTGCCGTTCGTCGTCCACGCCGACGAGGCGCACATTGTGGACCTGGGGGTGGCGATGGTCAAGAGCGGCGACCTCAACCCCCACTGGGCCGTCTACCCGGCGCTGATGATCTATCTCCAGGCGGCGATCTACAAGCTCAACCTGATCTGGGGCACCTGGCAAGGGTTCTACGTCGGCCCCGAGTCGCTGCCCGACCACAACCACACCTTTGCCCTGGCCCCCGGCGTCTACCTGTGGGGCCGTACCTTCAGCGCCCTGGTCGGGGGCGTTACCGTGGCCGGGCTGTATAAGATCGGGCAGGCAGGGCTGGGACGCGGGGTGGGGCTCGTCGCCGCGCTGCTGCTGCTCACCTCGCCGCTGCATATCGAGAACTCGCACTACCTGATGACTGATGCGCTGATGGCAGCCTGGGGCGTGGCGGCGCTGGCGGCGGCGTGGGGGTTCGTCCAGAAGCCGCAGATGCGCCGGGCGCTGCTGGCCGGGGCCACGGTCGGGCTGTGCGCCTCCGCGAAGTACAACGGCGCGTATGTGGCGCTGGTGCCCGCCACGGCCTGGGCGCTGGCCTGGTGGCGGGGGCGAGGGCAGAAGCCGTCACGCCCGGTGATGGGCTGGCTGGGGCTGGCGGGGGGTATGGCCCTGGCGGCGGCGGCGCTCTTTCTGCTGACCAACCCGTTCCTGATCCTCGACTGGAAATACTGGTCGCGCAGCTTCCTGTTCGAGGTGAACGATTACCAGGCCGCCGATAGCCTCCCGGCCATGCTGACCGTCCTGCGGACCTACATCGAGCAACTCTGGGGCACCGAGCCGATCATCATCCTGGCCGGGCTGTTCGGCGGCGCGCTGTTGCTGGTGGATGCGGTGCGCCGTCCCGACCCGCGCAGGCGCGCCGCCGTCTGGTTGCTCGTGCCGTTCCCGCTGCTCTATGTGGTGGCGATGAGCCGCTTCCAGCGGGTCTATGAGCGCAACCTGCTGATTATCGTCCCGTTCCTGTGCGTGCTGGGCGGCTACGGGGCCTGGCGGGTGGCCCGCTGGCTGGCCGGGCAGGTGCGGCCCCCGGCCCCGGCGGCGTTCGGGCGACCTGTGCTGCTGGCGGGGTTAGCAGGCCTCTTGCTCTGCGCGGAACCGGGGCGGCAGATGATCAACTATGACCGCTTTATGGCCGCCCCCGACAGCCGCAACCTGGCCGCTGCCTGGCTACGGGACGAGGTGCGCGCCGGGCACCGCGCCGCTGTGGAACTGCACCCGCTGTCGCTGTGCGCGCCCGCGCCGTGGGCCTGCCCCCTGCCCGACATCGCTGCCCCGTTCGCCCGCGTGACCGACCACCCGCCCCAGTGGTATGCCGACCGGGGCTATGACTATGTGATGCTGCTGGGCAAGGAGATCGCCCAACTGGACGACCCGACCAAGAACGGCCCCCGCGACCCGGCGCAACTCGCCCCCTACCTGGCGTTGCCCGAAGTGCGCCACTTCGCCGGGGATGACGAGGGCGGCAAGGGACCGCCGATCCTGGTCTACCGGGTGGGGCCAGGGGTGGAGGCGCTGCTCGGCGTGACCCGCAGCGGGGCGCACTTTGGCGATCTGGCCGAACTGTGGGGCAGCGCCCTGGCACCCCTCCCCACCACCGACACGCCGTTCGATCCCGCCGCGACGCTGCCCGTGCCAGGCACGCCCGCACACCCCGGCGCGGCCCTCGGCGTGAACCTCTACTGGCGCGCCCTTCAGGACGGGGCGAAGGTGCCCGGCAACTGGACGGTCGCGGTCCATCTGGTGGACGGGGCCGGGGCGGTCGTCGCCCAGGTGGATGTGCAGCCGATCAGCAGCGCCCGCCTGCGCCCGGCCCGCGAGTGGGTCGCGGGCGAGTTCCTGGCCGGGAGCTACCCCGTGCCCCTGCCCGCCACGCTCCCCCCCGGCCTCTACCACCTCCACCTCATCCTCTACGACGCGCCCACCGGCCCGACTCTGCCCGTCACCCTCGGCACCGCCGCCCCCACCCCCGATCTCGATCTCGGCCCGGTCACTGTAACACGCGGGGGAGATTAGAAGTCAGAAGTCAGAAGTCAGAAGTCAGAAGTCAGAAGTCAGAAGTCAGAAGTCAGAAGTCAGAAGTCAGAAGCCGTCTGACCAGATCACAAAGGCCGTACCCGCTTATGGGTACGGCCTTTGTGCGGGTCTTGTGTATGCTTGGGGGCTGGCATCTGTTGCCGTAGCGGCGCACCCATGGGTGCGCCTGGTGGGGAGACCGTGATCTTAGTGCCTCGACGGAAAAGCCGCCGCGAACCGTTCGGACTCCCCAACAAGGCCGACACACGGGTCGGCCCCTACCACAAACCACACACTTCAAACCTCAGACCGCGCCCTCCGGCCCATCCATCTCTTCCATGCCCAGGGCCATCAGGTAGCCACGGGCGCGCTCGGTCAGGGTGTAGCGGTTGACCAGCTTCCAGAAGGCGGCGGAGTGGTTCCCCTCGATCAGGTGGGCCAGTTCATGGACCAGCACATAGTCCTGCACCCACTGGGGCATCGTCGCCACCCGATCGGAGATGCGGATCGTGCGCAGGGCGGGGGTGCAACTGCCGTAGCGCATCTTCTGGTTGGTGACCCAGGTGATGCTGTCTACCCGCAGCCGCCCGCCAAAGTAGCGGCGGTTCAGGTCGGCGGCGCGGGTGGCGAGGTCCGCCGCGCCGTAGAGGGTGCGGCGGCGCAACCCGGCCCGCACCTTCCCCACCAGCGAATCGACCAGGCGCTGTTCCTCGGCGTGTTCCAGCCCGTCGGGCACGCGCACCACCACCTTGCGCCCCGGCGTGTCCCACTTGGCCGAGGCCGTCTTGGTGCGTCCTGCGCTGCGGATGATTTCGACTTCGAGGGGTTGTTCGTCGTCCATAGTAAACAGTAGGCAGTAGGCAGTAAGCAGTAGGCAGATCAGAATTCCTGCCTACTGCCTACTGCCTACTGCCTACTCGTCTAGTTCCAGTCGCCGTCGCCTTCAACGTGCTCGACGTTTTCGGCACTCAGGTCGAGGGCGCGCCAGGGACCGTGGATGCCTTCGTCCGTCACGCCGTAGTAGATCCGCAGCCGCCAGTTGGCATCGCGGACCACCAGATCGTAGCGGAGCACCCCCGCCCGCTTGACCCGCCGCAGCAGGCCCACGGGCCCGACCCACTGGACCGCTTTCTCGTCCGGTGGCCCGGCCTCGTGTTGCAGGATCGCGTAATACCACAGGCGGCGGGCCGAGTAGCGCGTCACGTTGTGGACGATCTGGTTGTTACGCAGGTCGCGCATGGCGTGATGGGGCACGCCGTTGCGCACGATGGTATCCACCACTTCGACGCCGGTGTGCGGCGGCGGCACCTTCTCACCGGGGGCAGCGCTACCGTCGCCGTTGGTAGCCAGCGCGGCACTGGCGGCGGGTTCCGCCGGGGCCGCGGTCGGGGCCGCAGCTAGCGCCGCCTCGCGGGCCGCCTCACCCTTGCCGCGACGGCGGCGCGGGCGGGGCGGAGCGGCTTCCGGCGGCGGTTCCGGCGCGGGGGGTGGCGGCAGGAGCGGCACCAGGTCGGCAAACGGGACAAACTGCCCGCCCGGCCCGCTCTTGCCGCTCAACAGGAACGCGGTCATCGCTGCTTTCCCACGCGGGCGGGCGACCAGTTCCTCCGGCAGTTGCGGTTCCACACCATCCGGCAGCCAGATCTGGTTGCGTTCGCGCTCGAACATGCCCAGCGGGTTCGCCAGCCAGATGTCGGGGGTCAACAGCGCCCCGGCCTGTTGGTCGGCGTACAACTCGGCGCGGCGTTCCTGGGTGACGTTCCCGATGGCCGGTTCACCCAACGAAGCCAGGTGTACCTGATAGAGGATGCCCTTCGCCTTGGGATCGGGGGGCGGGGGCGCTTCGCCGACGACGGCGACCGGCGGGGCCACCGCGACCACTTCCACCGCGTCCTCGTCCTCAACATCCTCCTCGTAGTCATCCTCCGCGGCCAGCAGAGACGCTCCGGCAGCCAGGGCCGCCGCCCGCGCAGGGCCTTCCTCCAGGGCGGGGTGCGCATCTGCCGCTACTGCCTGGGTGAACGGGTCGGCCTGCCCCTGGGCCACGCCCTGTGCGTCAAAGGTGTAGCGGTCCTCCGGGCCTTCCCAGGCCGGGGTGGTATCCCAGGCCGGGACGGAAGGCGCTTCGTCTTGCGCGGCCTCATCGGCGTCTCCCGCCTCGGCGGTGCTGTCGCGGTCGCGCCCACGGGTCCGGCGGCGGCGGCGGCGGTGCGCCAGGTCCACCGGGACGGCGTTCGGCTCCTCGCCTACCGCCTCGGCCATAAGGCTCTCTTCGGCGTCTTCCGCCGCTTCCATCGCCTGCGCAGCGGCGGCGCTCTCGGCGATCGGCACACTCAGTGCGGCGGCAGCCAGTTCGGCACCATGTTGCTCGTTGTGCGCCTCCAGCACCAGGGCGACGATTTCATCGCGGGCGGCCACTTCGCTCTCCGCTTCGCGGCGGACGAAGATCTGGCCGGTGGCAGTGTAGAGGTAGGGCCGCTCGGAACCACGCGGCACCTGGGCCAGCAGCACCTTGCGCCCCTCGCTCTCCTGCACGCTGAACGTCACCTCGATCGGGGGCACAATGTTGCGCACGATATCGTTACGCAGCATAGTGATCGTTTCTTCGGGGCGATCCAGGCCGCGCACCGGCTGGGTGGGATCGACCCCTACACCGACGTAGATCGTGCCGCCGTTGGTGTTGGCAAAGCCGACCACGTCTTTCAGGATAGGGCGGGTCTTGCTCGTCTTGCTCATCGCGCTGAGGTAGAAGCTCTGCACGATGTTCGGCCCCTGCTCGCGGGCTTGGCGCACCGGGTCGAACGGGCGCTCGGTTTCGGCGCGGTAGGGCCGGATGCGGTCCCACTCGCTGGTCACCAGCAGTTCTTTGATCGCCTGGAAGGTGATATCGGGCAGCAGCATCTCGGTGCAGCGGTCGCCCACGCCCAGGCGCTTGTTCGGCCCCTCGCCCGGCTCGCGCTCCAGCAGGTGCGCGTCGCTGCCCTGGATGCAATGCATCCGGCGCGGGTATTCGGGTTTGGAGCCGTTGAAGAACGACGCGGTGGTGCGCCGCCCGGTCTGGTCCATGTCGGTCACTTCGAGCGCGGCCAGGGCCGGGTGCTGGGTGTAGGCGATTTTGGTCTGCCCGCCAAAGTTGAAGCCTTGCATGGCGACCCCGTTGGACGAGTTGGCATGGGCGGCAATCGCCAGCCCGCCCGCCGCCGTGATCGCCTCGTAGGCATCGATCACATCGCTGGTCGCCCCGGCATCGGGTGCCCCGGCCAGCATCTTCTCTTCGGGCACTTCCAGCTGGAGCAGGAGCAATTCGAGCTTGCGCAGTGAGGTGCCGGGCGGAAAGATGCCCAGGATGTGGAAGCCAAAGGTGGCAGTGAATTCGAAGCCGGGCAGTACCAGCAGCGTTTCGCGCAGGCGGCGGAACTCGGCCAGGTCGGTGATTTCTTGATCGGTCAGGCGGCCCCGGTTCTCCAGCAGTTCGAGGGTCTCGATCTCCTTGAGCATGGCGGCATAGCCCGACACGGTGTTATGATCGGTGAAGGCGATGATATCCAGGCCCCGCGCTTCGGCCTTCTGCAGAATCTGGAGATAGGTGACGTGGGAGTCGCGGTAGTCGGACGATGCGGGGGTGTGCAGGTGCATGTCCATGCGGGTCCAGGCCATCTTGGGGCGCTGGGGCGTGCGTTCACGCGCATCGTCGCGGGTGTCCCGCCCGTCGCGCGAACGTTCACGGTCGCGCACAGGCGTCCGTGATCGGCGAAAATTATCCAATTGTGGGTTCCTTTAAAAAATTAAGCAAATCAAATAGGTCAAGCGAGGCCAATATGAGTGATCAGAAATCAGAAGTCAGAAATAAGATTTTGGGAGTTGGCGCAGATCAGGCGCACAACGATTCGATGCAGCCAGGGCATAGCTAGTCAGGTACAGCGAAAGCTGATTTCTGATTTCTGATTTCTGATCACTCGGTTATACAGAAGGAGGCGAGGTATCCGGCTGGGGGGAGGCGGTGTCGAGCGAGGGAGCCTCCACGCTGGGGGGAGTCCCCTCGGCACCGGATTCCGCAGAAATCGGCAGGGAGGCAGTGGCATCAGCGAGGACCCCGGCGGGGAACATCGCGGCCAACACCTGATCCATGTTTTCCACCCAGACAAATTCAAGCTCGCGGCGCACGTTGCGGGGCACCTCTTCGATGTCACGTCGGTTATCGGCGGGCGCGACCACCCGTTTCATGCCCGCCCGATGCGCCGCCAGCACCTTCTCCTTCAACCCCCCGATCGGCAGCACCCGTCCGCGCAAGGTAATCTCGCCGGTCATCGCCGTATCATGGCGCACCGGCTCCTTGAGCAGCGCGGAGATCAGCGCTGTTGCCAGCGTGATGCCCGCCGACGGGCCGTCCTTCGGGATCGCGCCCTCCGGTAGATGGATGTGGATGTCATTGCGTTCCGAGAAATCGGGCGCGATCTGTAGTTCAGCGGCGCGGGAGCGGGCGTAGCTGAGCGCGGCCTGGGCCGATTCTCGCATCACTTCGCCCAGCCGCCCCGTCAGGGTCAGGCTACCCCGGCCCGGCATCGTCACCACTTCGACCGGCAACAGCTCCCCGCCGTGCTCGGTCCAGGCCAGCCCCAGCGCCATGCCCACCTGGCCGGCGGGAATGTCGCGTTCGAGGCCATAGCGGGCCTGCCCCAGGAACTCTTCTAACGTATGGGCGGTCACCCGCACGCGGGTGGTGCGCCCCCCCACCATCTGACGCGCCGCTTTGCGGCAAATCGACGCCAGCTTCCGCTCCAGATCGCGCACCCCGGCCTCGCGGGTATGGGTGCGGATCAATTGGCGCATCATCTTCTCCGGGATTTCGACATAGCCCGGGGCCAGGCCATGAGCCTGGAGTTGACGCGGCAGCAGGTAGCGGCGGGCGATTTGCAGCTTCTCATCTTCGGTATAGCCGCCCAGCTCGATGACTTCCAGGCGGTCGCGTAACGCACGGGGAACGCTGTACAAGGTATTCGCGGTCAGGATAAACATGACCTCGGACAGATCGTACGACACATCCAGGTAATGATCAACAAAGTTCCAATTCTGCTCAGGGTCCAACACCTCAAGCAAGGCTGCCGCCGGGTCGCCGCGTTGGTCCGACGCCAACTTGTCCACCTCGTCCAGCAAGATCACCGGATTGGTCACCCCGACCTGCTTCATGGCCTGGATGATCCGGCCTGGCATCGCCCCGACATAGGTCCGGCGGTGCCCGCGGATTTCCGCTTCATCATGGACCCCGCCCAGGCTGATGCGGATAAACTTGCGATCCATAGCGCGGGCGATGCTTTGCCCCAGGCTGGTTTTGCCCACGCCGGGCGGCCCGACGAAGCAGAGCAGCGCACCCTTGAGCAGCCGCCGCCGCGATTGATTCCCGGTAGCGGAGGCGTCGGCCACCTTGCCCGCTGCCGCGACGGTCAACTGCCGGACGGCCAGGTAATCAAGGATGCGCTCCTTGATCTTCCCCAGGCCATAGTGATCGTCGTCCAGCACCTGCTCGGCCACGCCGATATCGTTGCTGTCGGTGGTGCGGGTGTTCCAGGGCACGGCCAGGATCCAGTCGATATAGGTGCGGGCCACCGCCGATTCGGGCGACATGGCGGGCATCCGTTCCAGCCGACCGAGTTCCTTCAGCATCCGGGCCAGGGTCTCGTCGGGCAGGCCCTTGCTCTGGAGCTTCTCGCGCAGGTCGGCCAGCTCGTTCCCGCCCTCGCTGCTCAGTTCATCATGGATCGCCTTGAGCTGTTCGCGCAGATAGAACTCGCGCTGGTTCTTGTCGATCGACTGGCGCACCTTGGTACGAATGCGCTGGTCCAGTTCAAGCACTTCCAGCTCGTTGGTCAACACCGTGCCGACCCGTTCCAGCCGCTCGGCCTGGTCCAGATCGGCCAGCACCCCCTGGCGTTCATGCGGATCGGGGACCACATGGGCGGCCAGCAGATCGGCCAGGTAGCCGGGATGGCGCACCGCCCGCACCGTTTCCACGGCGTCGGCGGGCACTTTGGTGTTGAGCGCCGCATAGCGGGTGAACAGTTCGACCAGATGGCGCATCAGCGCGTCCACGGCTGGCCCGTAGCCGACCTTCTCGGACAGGTCGCTGATCTGCACGCTGAAGAACGGTTCGGTCTCGGTGTAGCGTTCGATCCGCACCCGGCGCAGCCCTTCAACCCCCACCTGGAGGTTGCCGTCGGCTTGCCGCTGGACCTGGTTGATCTCGACCAGGGTGCCGACCTCATAGATATCGTCGGGCACCGGATCGTCGGATTGCACGCTGCGCTGGGTTGCTACGACCAGCCGCCGGTCACGAGCCAGCGCATCTTCGAGCGCCCGCATACTGCGGTTACGCCCCACCATGAGAGTGACCAGGGTCCGGGGAAACACCACCACGTTTTTAAGCGGGAGAAGTGGAGTATCGGTTCGACTGCGATTTGGCTCGCTGGTCATCGTCGTGTCCATTCTTTCAGTTAGTGGCTTAGCCCACACCCTCAGAGGGTAGCCCGACCGCTGCGCGCCCCATTAAAGCTATGCAAGATAGATTATACCACAACGATTCCGACCTCAGCAAGCATTCCGGGACCAGTAGTCGGGTAAAGCGGGATTATTTGACAGGACGCTCGGCCCAGTAGGCCTGGGACAAGGGGGCCAAACGGCCCTACCCGGCACCATTGACACACCTTACCCGCCCTTCTATAATCTATAGAGGAAACACAATGGCCGGGCGATCAGATTGCGGAGGAGTGGGCAGCACCTGTGAACGAAGATATCGAATGGCGGGAACTCGGTGGGGAGTCTCCCGAAGGCGGCTACCCGGTGTTGCCGGGAGCCGAATCGTTTTTCTTGCCGGGTGGCCCAACAGGGGTGCTGCTCCTGCACGGGTTCACCTCGTCGCCCGCCGAGATCCGGCCCCTGGGCAGCTTTCTGGCCGAGCAGGGCTACACCGTGTATAGCCCCCTGCTGGCCGGGCACGGCACCGCGCCCGAACACCTGCGCACCACCAGCTGGCAAGACTGGGTGGATTCGGCGCTGGCCGGGCTGCCAGTGCTGGCCGCAGCGGGTTGCACCCAGGTGGCCCTGGTGGGGCTATCACTGGGCGGGTCGATCAGCCTCTACCTGGCCGCGCAACAGCCTGACGACTACCTGAGCGTGGTGACGCTCAATTCGCCGGTGTTCATCCCGACGATCTTGCAACCTGCGCTGCGCTGGTTGGGCGGCGGCCTCCTGCCGTTCTTCAACAAAGGGATCACCGACCTGCCCGCCACCGAACCGGCCCGGCACAGCCTGACCTATTCGCGCACGCCACTGGAATCGGTCTCGGTGCTGATCGCCTTTCTCGATCAGGTCAACACCGCCCTGGCGCGGATCATCACGCCGACGATGGTGGTCTATTCGCGCAAGGACCGGCTGGTGCCCTCGTTCAACGCGATGCGCATCTACAGCACGATCAGTTCGCTGGATAAGCACCTGATGGTCATCCACGGGGCGCGGCACGTCCTGACTCTCGGCCCCGACGCCCCCCGCACGTTCGCCGCCATCGGCGCGTTCCTGGGGCACCATGCTCCCCACAGCACCCAGGCGGCTTCCTGATCCGACGAGGAGTTATAACCAGCATGGCTAAACGTAATGGAACGCCTCCCGCGATTTCCAGTCTAAAGCGCGCGAAGAAGCTCATCGCGTTTGGCTGGTACGGCGGCAAGTTCTCCCATCTGGATTGGCTCCGCCCCTTGCTACCGGCCTGCCACCATTACTGCGAGCCATTTGCCGGGTCCGGCGCGGTCCTGCTCAACCGGCTGCCCTCTCCCGTGGAAACATACAACGATCTGGATGGGGAAGTGGTTAATTTCTTCCGGGTCTTGCGTACGCACAAGGATCGATTGATCGAGGCCATCGGCCTGACCCCGTTCTCCCGCGAAGAATTCAGCATCGCCTGCACACTGGATCCCCACCTTGATCCCGTGGAACGGGCGCGCCGGTTCTATGTGCGAGCACGCCAGGTGCGGACCGGCCTGGCCCAGACGGCCAGCCTGGGGCGCTGGGCGAATTGCAAAGAAACAAGCCGGGCGGGGATGAGCGGGGTCGTTAGCCGCTGGCTGGGTGCGGTCGAAGATCTACCGGAGATCGCCGAGCGCTTGTTGCGGGTGCAGATTGAAAACCGGCCTGCGCTGGCGGCCATCCAGCTTTATGATTCGCCGCAGACCCTTTTCTACTGCGATCCCCCGTACATCCACGACACACGCGGCGATGCGAAAGCCTATAGCTACGAAATGAGCGACAAGCAACACAGTGAATTAGCCGAACTGCTGAACACCGTGACCGGGCGTGTCGCCATCTCGAACTATCAGAGTGAGTTGATGGATCACCTGTACCCCGCCCCGCGCTGGCGGAAGACAGCAGCCCCGCTCCGGACCATTCATTCGACGAAGGATCAGCGGGCCGAAGTGCTGTGGACCAATTATGACCCTGCCGATGTGGCGCTCGCCAGCTCAGTCAGCCAGGCCTTGAAAGAGACGTTCCTGGCCTTACGCCGTGTCGCTGAAGAAGCAGATTAGCGCAGGCCAACCGGCTTGACAACACCGAGGTGATCTCGTAAACTCCAAGAGCAATTGTGCGGAACCCGCTACCCATCCCACCCACCTATCCCCCTATGACCCTGGATGCCCCAACCGAACCAGTAAGCGCACCCCTCCCGGCTGCCGGGGCGGGCAGCCTGGCGACCGTGATCCTGGCGGCGGGCCTGGGCAAGCGGATGCGCTCGAAGCTGCCCAAAGTGCTGCATCCCCTGGTAGGACAGCCGTTGATCGGCCATGTGCTGCGCGCCCTGGCCCCGCTCGCTCCGGCGCGTACCGTGCTGGTGGTGGGGCATGGCGGCGACCTCGTGCGGGCGGCAGTCGGCCCGGCGGCAGAGTATGTGGAGCAGCGTGAGCAACTGGGCACCGGGCACGCCGCCCTCCAGGCCCGGCCCCTGCTGGACGGTGCGGTCGAAACTATGCTGGTGCTCTACGGCGATAGCCCCCTGATCCGCAGCGAAACCCTGGCGCGCATGATCGCCCTCCACCGCGCCACCCCCGGCGCACACGTCACCATGCTCACTTGCCGCACCGACACACCCTATGGCTACGGGCGGATCGTCCGCGACCTGGAGGGGCGGGTGGCCCACATTATTGAGGAGCGGGTCGCGACCGACGAAGAGAAGGAGATCCGCGAGGTCAACAGCGGCTTCTACTGCTTCGATAGCGCCTGGCTCTGGCCCCGGCTGGCGGCGCTGCCCTTCCACGGCAGCACCGGCGAGATCTTCCTGACCGACATGATCGACCTGGCCGTGACCGAGTCGCCGGAGAGCGTGCAGACCGTCACGGTGGAAGGGCTGGCCGAGGCGTCGGGGATCAACAGCCGGGCGCAACTGGCCGAGGCCGAACGGATGCTGCGCGACCAGATCCGCCTCCACTGGATGGACGAGGGCGTGACCCTGGTGGACCCGCCCTCGACGTTCATCGGGCTGGATGTGACGATCGGGCAGGACACGCTCCTCCACCCCGGCACGCACCTGGAAGGCACCACCCGGATCGGGTCGGATTGCGAGATCGGCCCGATGGCCCGCATCGTGAACTCCACCGTCGGGGAAGGCTGCCGCATCGGCATGTCGTTGATCGAGGGAAGCACGCTGGAAGCGGGGGTGGATGTGGGCTCGTTCAACCACCTGCGGCCCGGTGCCTACCTGAGCACGGGGGTCCACCTGGGCAACTTTGCCGAGGTCAAAGCCTCGCGGCTAGGGCCAGAGGTGGCGATGGGGCACTTCAGCTACATCGGAGACGCCACCATCGGTGCGCGCACCAACATCGGCGCAGGCACGATCACGGTCAACTTTAACCGAGGGTCGCACGAGAAAGGCCAGACCACGATCGGCGAGGGCGTCTTCATCGGCAGCGATACGCTCCTGGTCGCACCGCTCACCGTGGGCGAAGGGGCGCAGACCGGGGCCGGGTCGGTGGTGACCAAAGATGTGGCCCCCTATACCCTGGTCGTGGGGTTACCGGCGCGGGCGATCCGCAAGCTTACGCCCCCGGACGCCCCTCCGGCGGCGGCTGAGGGCGGAGGGGACGTGGCCCCCGACCGGGCGGAGTAGGGAATGGAACCCAGATAAGGCGGGCGGGATGAGCAGGCAGCTTCTGATCTTTTCGGGCAACGCCAACCGGCCTCTGGCTGAGGCGATCTGCCAGCACCTTGAAATCCCCCTGGGCCAGGCCGTGGTGGACTCCTACCGCAACGGTGAGACGCGGGTGGTGCTGGAAGAGAGCGTGCGCGGGGCCGATGTATTCGTCATGCAGCCGACCTGCACCCCGGTCAATCATCACCTGATGGAACTGTTGCTCATGCTTGATGCGCTTAAGCGCGCCTCCGCCGCCCGGATCACCGCCGTCATCCCCTACTATGGCTACGCCAAGCAAGAGAAAAAGAGCGCTCCCCGCGAGCCGATCTCGGCCAAGCTGGTCGCCAATCTGGTCGCGGAAGCGGGGGCCGACCGGGTGCTGACCTGCGACCTCCATGCCCCGGCCATCGAGGGCTTTTTTGACATCCCGGTGGACCATCTCCAGGCGCGGATGCTGCTGGCGCAGCATATCCACGAGCTACATTTTCCCCAACTCACCGTCGTCGCGCCCGATGCCGGGCGGGTCGGCTGGGCGCTGGAGTTCCTCGACCAGATCGGCGGCGACCTGACGATCATCGCCAAGCACCATCCCCGCGTGGATCATACCTCGGTGGTCGAGATGGTCGGGGAAGTGCGGGGCAAGACCACGATCTTGATCGACGATATGATCCTGACCGGGGGCACCCTGCTGGCCGCGACCGATCTGCTGCTGGAACGGGGTGCCCACGAGGTCTATATCTGCGCCACGCACGCCGCCTTTGCCGACGGGGTGCGTGCCCAACTGGAAGCCTCGCCGGTGACGCGCATCTTTGTCACCGACACCGTGCCCTTGTGTGGTCCCCCCCCACCCGACCACCCCAGCAAAATCACCGTCCTCAGCGTCGCCTCGATGGTGGCCGAGGCCCTCGGACGCATCCACGATAATCACTCGGTCAGCGCCCTCTTCCGCCACGACCATCGACACTAGACGAGCAATGAGCAATGAGCAATGAGCAATGAGATTTAGAGTACGCGGTCGGGGTATTCCATTATAGTGGGTACATGGTAGAGGTAGATAGATAGCTACCTCATTGCTCATCGCTCATTGCTCATTGCTCATCGCTCGTCGGTGGCACGAGTCTTGTACAGTTAGATCCGCGTTATACATTCGTATGAACCGTTGGGAACATGGGTTTTCAACGAACTTTGGTTCTAGGTTAGGAGTGAAAGGGTTGGACCCCGATAGTTGGTTAGAACTGCTTCTGATTCCCCTCTGCCTGTTTTTCCTCGCGCTTAACTCGGCGGCAGATACCGCCCTGACAAACATCAGCCGGTTGCGCCTGCACCAGTTGCTCGACCGGGGGGTACCCCGCGCCTCGGCGCTGGCCCAACTGATCGAAAACCCCCGCCGCTTGCCGACGATCCTGCTGCTGGTCAATGTTCTGGCAACCTTGACCCTGGGCGGGCTGACCGCCCTGCTGGTAGAACGCTACAGCCGAGACTGGTTGGCGCTTCCGGTTCTGGTGGGAGTGACGCTGGTGGTGCTGGTGCTCGGCGTGCTAGTGCCGAGGGCGCTCTCGCGGCGGGCCCCCGAGCGGGCGGCGCTGGCGCTCTTCCCCTATGTGCGGTTTCTCCAACGCTTCATCAACCCGCTGACCCGGCTGCTGGACGTGGTGGCGGCCCCGCTGGCGCGGCTGCTGGGCGGCAGTGAGGCGCTGCCCGGTCCCTTCGTCACCGAAGAAGAGATGCGGATGCTGGTGAACGTGGGCGAAGAAGAGGGAGTCATCCCCGAAGAAGAAGAGCGGATGATCACCAGCGTCTTTGCCTTTGGCGATAAGCTGGTGCGCGAAGTGATGGTGCCCCGGCTCGACATCGTCGCCGCCGAGGAGCAGCAGCCGCTCAGCATGGTGACCGATCTGGTGCTGGAGCACGGCTACACCCGCATCCCCGTCTACCGCGAATCGATTGATCACGTGGTCGGCGTGGTCAACGCCAAAGACCTGCTGCGCGCTCTGCACCAGCACCAGTCCAACGTGCCGCTGCGGGCGATCCTCCGCGTGCCGTATTTCGTGCCCGAAACCAAAAAGGTGGACGAGTTGCTGCGCGATATGCAAAAAGAGCGGGTGCAACTCGCCATCGTCGTGGACGAGTACGGCGGCACGGCGGGGTTGGTCAGCCTGGAAGACCTGATCGAAGAGATCGTCGGGGAAATTCAGGATGAGTATGACACCGAGACGCCGCTGGTCGAGGCGATCAGTGATCACGAATGGCGCTGCGATGCCCGGCTACCGCTGGACGATGCCAACGATCTGCTGCATACCCACTGGGAAGCGGAGGACGTGGACTCGCTCGGCGGCTTCGTCTACAGCCAGCTCGGCCATATCCCCAGCGTGGGCGACACGATCACAGTGGACAACATCGTGATCACCGTGCTGTCTACCGAAGGCCGCCGCCTTAAACAACTTCTGGTGCGCGAGGGCGTCAGCAGTTCGTCGGCCATGCCGCCCGTTGAGGAGGCGGCAGCCGCACCCCCACCCGAGTCGGTCCCCGCCGGGGCGGCCAGCGGCGACCGCACTTCCCCGGCCCAGGAGGACCACCCATGATCGCGCCACCCTTTGATCCCGATACCCTGATCGCCGCCGCCCGCGCCGCCCGTGAACACGCCTATGCCCCCTATTCCCACTTTCGGGTGGGCGCTGCCGTGCAGACCGCCGACGGGCAGATCTTCTCCGGCTGCAACGTCGAGAACGCCTCCTATGGCCTGACCATCTGTGCCGAACGCGCCGCAGTCTGCACGGCGATCACGGCGGGCGCACGCCAGATCGTCGCGGTGGCCGTGGTCGCCGGGGACAAGGCCCCGACAGCCCCCTGTGGAGCCTGCCGCCAGGTACTGGCCGAGTTCGGCCCGGCCATGCGCGTGGTCCTCGCCAGCGCCGACCCTACCCTCCCCCTGTTCCACACCACCCTCACCGAGCTACTGCCGCACGCCTTCATTGCGATACCAGACTGAGCACCGATACCAAGCGCCGCCGGGTGCGCGTACCCCCTTCATGCAGCAGGGCCGCTGCCCAGTTAGTCGGTACAAGCCGACCATTCCCCGCTGTCATCCTGAGCGCAGCGAAGGATCTTGTCGGGGCCGCCAGGTCTTCAGAGAAGATCGGAATCGTGG
>JBBSAN010000032.1:0-18846 GCA_038252265.1 Chloroflexia bacterium | reverse complement strand
TCATAGATCGAGCGGGGCACCGGCTGATCGGGCGAGGTGGGGTCCTCGAAGCACGTCAGGAGGAAGGTGAGCAGGTCTTCGGCGGGGGTGGGGTTGTTGGTGGTGCTGCTCAGGAAGCCCCGGCGGGCCAGCTTTTCGACGTTGCTGAGCACGAAGTGATGGATAGCGAAAAAGCGGGCGGCGAAGTCGGGGCCGTCGATCGGGCCGTAGCGTTCGCGGAAATACTCGTAGGCGGCGGCTTCCGGGGTGTTGGGGTTCAGCGCCAGGCGTTGCCCGTTGCCCAGGTTGATCTGCGGCCAGAGCGCTTCGGGCGTGTAGGGGTGCAGACCGCTGGTGACCGTGCCCAGGTGGTGTATATCGGCGCGCAACATCTCTAATGTATACTTCATCGGGATCTCCCGCCCTCCTGTTTGGGAACGTTTGTTCTGTTTCGGGATCATACGCCAGCGTGGCCGGTTTGTCAAGCGGGCACCGAGCGGCGGTGGGATCGGTTCCTGCTCAATGAAGAGATTCTACGGGTTAGGGCGGGGAATGTCAATAGGTCGGGCGACGGGTAAGAAATTAGACGTCAGAAATTAGAAATCAGAAATCAGACAAGTGTGTCCAGTGGTTGTGGTCCAGGCTGACTCTGTTTCTTTTGCTCTGGAAAAAGCTGATTTCTGATTTCTAATTTCTGATTTCTGCCGTGCCGGGCGCGAGGAGCGAGAGATTTTGTATAATGAGCCAGTAGGATAGAAAGAGAATGCTGGCCCTTGATGCGGCTGGAGGGTGTTGGTTCACCCACCGATGAGGAGAGAGGATGCAACGAGACGCGACAATCCGCAAGCCCCGCCGCTGGATTATTCCGCTGGCCGTGCTGGTGCTGGTCGTGGGGATCGGGGTGTTGTTCGGTGAGCGGATCGTGAACCAGGTGCTGGGCGTGTTCGGGGTGTCGATCGCGCTGTCGCCGGGGGGCGAGGCGAAGCTGGTCGCGCCGCCCGGCTTCACGGCTACGGTGTTCGCCCGCGACCTCCAGACGCCCCGGTTTATGGTGGTGGGACCCGACGGGACGGTCTATGTGGCCGAGCAGGCGGGGCGGGTGAGTGCGCTGCCGGACCTGAACCATGACGGCGTGGCGGACGAGCGGATCACGGTGGCCGATGGGTTGAACGGGCCGAGCAGCCTGGCGATCCTGACCGATACGCTGCTGGTAGGCGAGCATGTGCGGGTCACCGCATTGACGTTGAGCAGCGACCATCATGCCGTCGAGCGCCGGGTGCTGCTCCCGGATCTGCCCAATGATGGGGTCCATAATACGAAGACGGTGCTGCTGGGGCCGGACGGCCTGCTCTACCTGGCGATGGGATCGTCGTGCAACGTCTGCGTGGAGAGCAACCCGGTGCGGGCGGCGGTGTCGGTCTACAACAATGCCGGGGGCGCGGGCCGGGTCTTTGCCCACGGGCTGCGCAACGCGGTCGGGCTGGCGGTCAACCCCTGGACCAACGCGATCTGGGCGACGAACAACGGGCGGGATCTGATGGGCGATGACGTGCCGCCGGAGACGGTCTATGCCCTGACCGATGGCGCGGATTATGGCTGGCCGCGCTGTCATGCCGGGACGATTGTGGACCCGGAATTCGGCGGCAAAACGGGCTGCACGGGGGTGACCGCGCCGCTGGTCACGTTCCAGGCACACATGGCCCCGCTGGGGTTGGCCTTCTATAAGGATGGCCCCTTTCCCGCGCCGTTCAACAACAGCCTGTATGTCGCCTTCCACGGCTCGTGGAACCGCAGCACCAAGGTAGGGTATAAGGTGATGCGCGTGCCGCTCGCGGGGGGCGCGGTAGCAGGGGCACCGGAGGATTTCTTGACCGGCTTCCTGGCGGGCGAGACGGCGGCGGGGCGTCCGGCGGGGGTCACGGTGGCCGCCGACGGAAGCCTGCTGGTGTCGGATGATAAGGCGGGGTTGATCTACCGGGTGGCCTGGCAGGGGAAGTAGGCGTGTGGAAGTCGAAAGGGCGAGATCGGCCCTCACCCCGCGCCCTCTCCCTGCGGGCGCGGGGGCCAGATCGGCTCTCACCCCCGCCGTCTCCCGCAGGGAGAGGGGCGAATCCGAACTCCCGGCTCTTGGGGTGGGCGAGATCCACCCTCACCCCCCGCCCTCTCCCTGCGGGCGAGGGGGCCAGATCTGACTTTACCCCAGCAATGCGGTCTATCCGTGCGGTTTGGTTGAGTAAGATAGGTGGATGCAACAACAGTTTAATGTTATGGTGGCTTAGGAATATATTGTCTTAATGTCTTATTAGTGTGTTAGCATGATGGCATGTTGTTAGACTCGTTAATGGGCGCGTGTGTCATCCCGAAGAGGCGCGGGCCGGGCGGGGGAATGTTCCGCCGGTGTTGGCCTGGAATTTGCAAACCTTTTGCCGGGGTCCTGGGTATACCGCGTAGGGGTGCCCGTTGATTTAGGGGTCGGCGGGCACCAGTGGAGCATGACAGCCAGTGACCTGGAAAACCGGATGCGCGAACATGGGCCGGGACGGGACAGCCCGTTGTTCACAGGACCGGAGTAGCGAGGCCGGGGACGGGCAGTGTGCAGCACCCCAGGACCCAGGAGCAACCATCTGACCCCGCTCCCACCTCACCGGCGTATCTGCTGCCGGACTGACTTTGTTGTACCAGGTATAGGGACATGACATATTCAATGCAACACACCCCCCACCCATGTGGGCCGCTGGTGTGCGCCAGCCTCCGCGCTGCGGTTGTAGCCGGGGTGCTGGCCCGATCTCTGGCGACCTTTCGACAGGGGCTGTGCTTGCCGCCCGTGTTGGTCTTGCAGGCGGCGGCGGCAGGCCTTCCTGGCGTGGGTGCGACCTGGTTCGCCACTCGTGACTCGCGCTCGCCTTTTATGCCGGGCGACGGGACCGGGCGGGCGGGTGCGCCGTTCCAGCCGTCTGGCCGCCGCCCGCCGCGCCTCGGAACCTGGCTGATCCGGGGTGGGTATGTTCTGATCTGCCTCCTGATTTTGCTGGGAGTGTGGGTCTGGGCGCACGATACGCCTGCTGCCCCTGGTGGGGTCGCGGAGGCGACTCCGTATCCTGCCGGGCCGCTCCTGGGCCAGCAGCTACCGACGCCCCTGCCGTCCATGCCGAATCCGGCCCCGGCCACCGGCGGATCACCCACCGCGCCGAGCGCCACCCCATCACCTATGACACCCCTGGCAACGCCGTGGCCCGCCGCGACGGACCTGACGCCTGCTGCCGGGAGCCACACCATCCTGGTGCAAGATCGGAACTTTAGCGGCGGGGTGATCCCCCGCGATGGGCTGTACCGGGATCGGTCGGCGCGGACGCTGTTCGGGGGGGGCGATCCGATCTCGACCACGCAGACGCTGACCGTGCCGTTCAACCTCAATCTCGCCACGGATGGACCGACGGGCGAGGCCAATCTGACGCTGGTGGGCCTGATCGGCCCTGGCGGCACGGCGGCCCCGCTGCGGGTGACCCTCAATGGCACCCTGATCGCGGAAGTCCCGGCCCTGTTCCCCCATGACAACGGAGCGGCGGCCCAACCGGGCAACTGGGGCGCGCAACGCTGGCCCCTGCCGAGCACGGCATTCCAGCAAGGGGCGAATGCGCTGGTGATCACCAACCTGGATCCCGCTGCCACGCACTTTATCGCGCTTGATTACGCGCTGCTCGTTTGGGCGCGCTGAGTTCGTCCACACCAAAAGGAGACGCAGCTAATGAAGAACCTCTTGATCCGCCTCGGCATGACGAGTCTCCTCGTCAGCATGATGCTTGTGGTCGGTATTGGAACGCGCACCGAGGCGGCAGCGTCCCCGGTTCGCGCCACCACCGCTCAGGTCCGCATCGTGCATACCGCGCTTGACATTCCCTCGGTCGGGCTGGTCGCCAATACTCAGCAAGTGCTCAGCGAGATTCAGTATAAGGGGATCAGCTCGCTGGTCAGCTTGCCTACCGGGCAGCAGTCGCTGCGGTTGACAATGGGCGAGGACGCGCAATCTGGGGTCGATGTGCCACTCAACCTGGCGAGTGGGCAGACCTATTCGCTGCTGGTGGCCGGGACGAAGTCGGACGTTTCGGTGAAGGTGCTGCAAGACGATCTCAGCCCGGTGGCGGCGGGGCAGGCGCGGGTCCGTGCGGTTCATGCCTCGCCCGATACACCCGCCGCCGATGTGGCCTTGCAGCAGGGCCGGGTGTTGTTCCCGAACCTGGCTTTCACCGACTCAAGCAACTACCGGGCGATCCCTGCCGCCACGGTGGATCTGGAGTTGCGCCCGGCGGGCAGCAGCAAGGTCGTCGCGGCGGTGCCCCAGCTTACCCTGGAAGCCGGGAAGGTCTACACCGTCTATGCGGTGGGCCTCTCGTCGGGCAGCCCGCCGTTGAGCATCCTGCCGGTGGTGGATGTCGCCGGCCCCGGCTCGGGCACGGCGACCAGCGGAACCGGGACGGGCACGGGCACCGGCACGGGCAGCACCAGCAGCCTGCCGCAGACCGGGGTGCCCGGTTCGACGTGGCTGCTGCTGGTCGGCGCGTTCGTGATCCTGCTCAGCGGGACAATGCTGCGCCGCCTCTACCGCTAGGCCGCGCCAAAGATCCCGCACCCAAAGAGACCGCCCCGACTATTACTGGTCGGGGCGGTTTCGTTATTTTATAGGTATTCAGCAATCAGCCTTCAGCTTTTCTTCTGATTTCTGATTTCTGATTTCTCCGCCGGGCGGCGGGCGGCTAGCGGCGTGATAGGCGGCTCAGGCCGAAGGCGAGCGCCCCGGCCAGGGCGAGACCCACGGCAGGGTTGCTGAGCGCGCCACCCGGCTGGAAGAGCTTACCGATGGCATCGGGCTGCTGCTGCTGGGCATACTGCGTCATCTTCGCCAGGTCTTGCGGACTCATCTGCTGGGGGTTGGTGGTCTGCACGCCGGCAGCCTGCGGGTCCAGGCCGTGCTGGTGGAAGAGGTTGAGCAGCGTATCGGCGATGCCGGGGTGCTGTTGCGCGGGCACCTGCTGGTAGCCCTGCTGCACTGCCTCGCCCACCTGCTGCGGCGGCGCGGTCTGCGCCCACTGCTGGTAGGCCTGGTGGACTTGCTGGTGCGGCACCTGATCGGGGGTGCCCGCCTGGTAGTTCTGCACCCATTGGCCGACCTGGTCGGCGCTGGGCAGGGTGGGGGTCTGGCCGTCAAAGCGGCGGGTCGCTCCGCCCTGATTGTCTATCGGCACCTGATCGCCCAGGCGCTGGGTGTTCTCATTCTGATCCATTGTGATGGCTCCTTTCGGTATCCGCCGGGCGATCATCGCCCGCTCGGCTGACCCAGGGTCGCTGAGTCTACCTCTATAGAGCAAACAGAGTGCCAGGGCGGCAAACGTCCGCTGCGATCCGGCAGGGGCCGCGTGGAACCCGCGGCCCCGTCTCCACGTATAGAGACACAAGGACCGCGAAAACCGGCGTCGCCGGGCAGATCTGTGCTACACTAATATAAGCGTCCCACCCGCCAGATCCTCCTGCCCCATTACATTGCATCTGTTCGCTCGCCCCTTTTCATGTATCAGAAGGAGGAACGATGACAAACGGGAGCGCGGCCCCTGCGCCGGTAGTGCAGATGACCGGACTGACCAAGCGGTTCAAGCGGACGCTGGCGGTGGATGGGGCCGATCTGACGGTCGCGCCGGGGGATATTTTCGGGCTGCTGGGGCCGAACGGGGCGGGTAAGACGACGATCATCCGCATGATGCTGGGGCTGATCCGGCCCACGGCGGGGCAGGTGACGGTGTTCGGCTACGACCCGATGCGCGAACGGGGGGAGGTGCTGGCGCGAATCGCGGCGATTGTCGAGGCCCCGGCGCTCTATCCCGGCCTGACCGGGCGGGCCAACTTGCAGGCGATGGCCTTGCTGGCGGGCGTGGACGACCCGGCCCGTATTGACGCGGTGCTGGCGCAGATGGGCCTGGCAAGCAGAGCCGGGGATCGCTTTGGCACCTATTCGCTGGGCATGAAGCAACGGCTGTGCATCGCGGCGGCGCTGCTGACCAATCCCCAACTGTTGATCCTCGATGAGCCAACGAATGGCCTCGACCCCGAAGGCATGGCCGACATTCGCCGCCTGATCGTTGAGTTCGTGGCCCAGGGCCGCACCGTGTTCCTGTCGAGCCACCTGTTGCATGAGGTGCAGCAGATCTGCAACCGGGTAGCGGTGATCCAGCAGGGCCGGATCATTATCCAGGGCCGGGTGGCCGACCTGCTGGCCGGGAAGCAGGCCATCCGCGTGCATGTGACCCCCGCCGAGATGGCCCCGGCGCTCCAGATCTTGCGCGGGCAGGGGGGGCCAGAGCGGGTCCGCGCCGAAGATGGCTATCTGGTGGTGGATGCCCCGCCGGAAGAGGGCGCAGCGATCAACCGCGCCCTGGCCGAGGCCGGGATCTTTGCCGGAGCCATCGCGCCGCACAGCCAGTCGTTGGAGGAGTATTACATGAATCTGGTGACGACGCCAGGCGAGGCCACGCATGGTTGAGCGCTGGCCCTTCCAGGCGGCGGCGCAGGCTGTCGCCCCCACGCCGGGCCTCTGGCGGGCCTACCGGCACGAACTGTTCAAAGCGGTGCGCCAGCCGTTCTATGTGCTGATGACCCTCTTCCCGCTGATCCTGGCCGGGGTGGTCGTGGTGTTTCTGGTAGTGGTGAAAACGCTGACCGGGTCGCCCGGCGCGCTGCCGCCGGGGGGTCCGTCGGGCGAATACGACCTGGGGCAGGGGCTGTTTGCCAGTAATGCTGACGCGGTGCTGGGCACCCTGGCGAACTTCTATACGATCCTGGTGATCATCGGCTGCGCGCTGTCCGTGTCGAACGAGTACCGCTGGAACACGATCAAGATGCTGGCAACCCGCCAGCCCAGCCGGGTCAAGCTCGTCCTCGCCAAGTGCCTGTTCGCCGCGACGGTCATCGCGGCCAGTGGGGCGGCTTTCCTCGTCATGTGGGTGATCGTCGCGCTGGCGCTGAAAGCTTTCTATAACCTGCCGCTGACGATCACGGCCCTGGACGCCGAGGCCCTCGGCAAAAGCCTGCACTATTTCGCGATCACCCGGCTCCAGATCCTGGGCCTCGCCTTGCTCTCGGTGGCGATCACCTTCCGCTTCCGGTCGCTGATCGGCGGGCTGATCGTCTACGTGCTCTACAGCAGCGCCGATATCCAGGTCAGCCGGTTGGGGGCGGCGTTCGCCAACAATCGGCACCTCATTGATGCGTTCAGCGGGGCGGCCTGGCTGCGCCCGATCCTGGAACTGTTTGCGGCGCTGAACCCGTACTTGCTGACGAGCCAGATCGACCGGCTGAGCATGAGTCCCCAATTGATCCTCTGGACCGGCGGGGCCGCGCCCGAGCACGCGCCGAATATGCAGGTGGTGTGGTCCACCCCTGAATGGTGGGCCTGGCTGGTGGTGGCGGTCTACGTGGGGGGCTTCAGCGCCCTGGCGGCCTGGATCTTCGCCCGTCGCGACATCACCGATTAGCGCCACCGCGTCATCAGCCTCTACTATCATATACTCCGCGCATCCCGCCTGCCCCATCCTGGGGCGACGGCCCAGGTGGTTGCTAACTCCCGCTGTCATCCTGAGCGTAGCGAAGGATCTTCTGAGTGGTCCGTGCTGCTCAGATACGATCCCGATCTTTGCGAATAATCTGAGCACGCCGACAAGATCCTTCGCTGCGCTCAGGATGACAGCGGGAGTCTGGCAGCAGGCGAATCAAACCCTCTAGCAGCCTGTCGGAGAGAACGATTTTCGCCAAAATTCGCCCCACTCAAAGGTGGTTTTAGTCCCGAAAGTGGTAGATCCGCCCCACTTTCTGGGGCAAAATGACCGGAATTAGGGCTGGCAAGTTTCTCTCCGACAGGCTGCTAGCGCCTTAATGAAGATTGATCAAGCCTTTTCTCTGCGGGCCATGGCCTATGCAGGTCGAACGGGCCCGATCCGCCCTCACCCCCCGCCCTCGCCCGCAGGGCGAGGGAGCCAGATCCGCCCTCACCCCCGCCCTCCTGCGGGCGAGGGAGCCCGATCTATCCGCTGGCGGGAGACTGGATAGGCCCTGCGATAACGGTAACCGCAGTTGCATCTTCGGGGCACCCATGATATACTAGGCGCGGTTCAAGCCAGTAGGCGGCCCAGGGGGAGGGTGGCTGATGGCATGTAGCGTGGATACGGGCCAAGGGTGACCGGCAGCGCCGCAGGCACGGGAGTGGCGCAGGATAGCCGCTTATATGAAATATTAATCTCACATTCAGCCGTTATATAGCTGAATCACCGGGCATTCACTTCTATTCACGGGTTAATCACGTTATAATACGAGCAAAGGCTGCCGCCGTGCGGGCCTGGTAGCAGGTGCGCGGAGTCTGGCGTGTGTCGTGTCTCGCAGCAAGCCTGCTGGCATTCGTAGTACGGGGAGGAGGCCCGCTCATGGTCGTAGGAGAAACCCTGGAGTTGTTTATCGTCTTTGGGACGATCATCTTCTCCCTGCTCATCCTGGTATTGATTGACCGGTTGGGCACATTGCGCCGCGAGGACCTGGAAGAAGAGGAGGAGTATTAATGGCTCAAAGCACCATGCGGGGACCAATGGGACGGCTCCCGGAGGGGATGCGGACCCGGCTGTTGCGCTTCCAGGCCGGGGCCATCACCACCTACAACGACGTGCGCGGGTCGATCATCCGCAACGGATGGCCGAGTTCGGTGCGCGGGCGGTCGCTGGCGATCATGAACAGCGTCTTCCTCCACCTCCACCCGATCCGCACCCGCCCCGACGCGATCAAAATGACCTATACGTTCGGGTTGGGCGGCATTTCGTTCTACCTGTTCCTGCTGCTGACGGTCACGGGCGTGTTGTTGATGTTCTATTACATCCCCTCTGTGGACCAGGCCTACCAGTCGATGAAGCTGATCCAGGAAGAGCAGCCGTTCGGCTTCCTCTTGCGGAACATGCATCGCTGGTCGGCGCACGGTATGGTCATTACCGTCTTCTTGCATATGTGCCGCGTCTTCTACACCGGGTCCTTCCGGGCACCCCGCCAGTTTAACTGGGTCGTGGGTATTATTTTGCTGGTGCTGACCTTCCTGCTGAGTTTCACCGGCTATTTGCTGCCGTGGGACCAGTTGGCGATCTGGGCGGTCACCGTGGGCACCAACATGATCGGCTCGACTCCGCCCCCGGCGGTCGGCCAGTTCGTCAACTTCTTGCTGGTGGGGGACTACAGCATCGGGCAGAATACGTTGATCCGGTTCTATACGCTGCATGTGATCGGCCTGCCGCTCTTGCTAGGCGCTTTCCTGGCCGTCCACTTCTGGCGCATCCGCAAGGATGGGTTCTCGCGGGGGCTGACCTTCACCTCGCGCATCCAGGAAAGCGACACCACGCGGCGGTAACGAGTCGTTAGTTTTCAGTTATTAGTTTTCAGTTATTAGTCTTTAGGGGTTAGGGGTTAGGGGTTGGGGTTGGGGTTCGGTCGGTGAGATGGTCGGAATGGTGATGATCATCTCTGCTGAGTGAAAACTGAGAACTGACAACTAAAGACTAACAACTAATGACTCAAGGAGAAGGCGATGGCACAAGCCCCTACACAAGAGCCGAATGTCAGCGTGCAGAAGGGTGCATCGGTGTTGACCCCGACGCGGCGCGCCCCGGTGGACCGGTCCACGCCCACGCCGGTACGCTCTAACGAGAGCGACACGGTGCAGGTCTGGCCGCATCTGGTGGTCATCGAGTTCCTCGGCGCGGTGGTGATCACGATCAATATCGTGTTGCTGGCGACGCTGATCAACGGGCCGCTGGACGACCTGGCGAACCCCGACCGCACGCCCAACCCGTCGAAAGCGCCCTGGTACTTCCTGAACCTTCAGGAATTGCTGCTCCACATGAACCCGGCACTGGCGGGGGTGATTGTCCCCACCTTGGCGCTGATCCTCATCGCGATCATCCCCTACTTCGATAAAGGCTCGAAGGGGCTGGGGGTGTGGTTCTACAGCAAGCGCGGGCCGCGTATCATTACCTTTACCTTCCTCTACACGACGGTCATCCTGGGGTTGTTGATCGCCTTTGACAAGTTCGTGCGCCCCAAGGTGCTGTTCCAGGATGCGATTGCCGATGGCGGGCCGCTGGCCGGGTTGATCAGCGGCATTGCGGGCAGCGACAGCACGGCGCAGGCCGACCTGCGCGGTCTGCTGACCGAGGCGATCATCGGCTGGATCTTCCCAACGCTGATCATGATCTTCTTCATCATCGTGCTGCTCCTCATCTTGCGTGTCGCCTGGAAGGGCCTGGACCGCAGTGAGATCATCATCGCGCTGTTCACCGGCTTTGTCGCGTCCTATACGGTGCTGACCTTCGTCGGCACGGCCATGCGTGGCCCCGGTATGGACCTGTACCCGCCGTGGGCGGTGCCGCCGACCCAGAAGGGCGGCATGGATATTCTGCACTGGATCAAAGCAATGATGTAACGGAGTGATGAGCAATGAGGGCGGTGGGCAGTAGGCAGTGGGCAGTGGGTGTATTAAGTAGCTGCTGTGTAGTCGCTCGTTTATGTTCTCTCATCGCTCACTGCTCATCGCTCATCGCTCATTGCTCGTGAAGGAGTTTACGTTATGGATACACAGGTACGCCGCGAACGGACGCTGACCCCGCGGGTGCATACCCGACCCGGCGCGGAAGACACGCAAGGCGGGGCGGTCGAAGGGGGCACACGCCGCGACTTTTTGCGGCTGACCTTGCTGGGGACGCTGGGGGCGATGCTGCTCGGCGGGGCCGGGGCGTTCGTCGCCTATTTTTATCCCAAGCAGACCAGCCCTTTCGGGAGCAAGATCACGGTGGCCGACACCGTGGCGACCGTCGCCAGCCTGAAGGCGAATCCGGCAGACGTGATCCGGGTGCGCGAAGGCAAGTTCTATTTATCGGTGTTCAACATGGAAGATGCCACACCGGGCACCGCCCCGCCGGTCGCCGGGGCGGGCAAGCTGGGGGTCATGGCGCTCTACTGGAAGTGCAAGCACCTGGGCTGCACGGTGCCGTGGAAGCCGGACGAGGATTATAACCAGTACAAGGGTGGCATTTTCCACTGCCCGTGCCACGGCTCGATCTACACCCGTTCCGGGCAGAACGTCGGTGGTCCCGCTCCCGCGCCGCTCGACTACATGGCGATTTCGTTCGACGGCAACAAGATTCTCGTGGACACCGGAAAGCGTAGCGTGCGGGTGCAGTATGATAAGACCCAGCCGACGCCCTTGCCGGGCGGGTGAGCCGAAGGATGAAGGGTCCGCGCTTTTCGTACTTCATCCTTCTTAATTCTACCTTCTTGAAGAGGTTGCCATGCGCGACAAAGTGATTCTGGGGATTACCCTGACCGTGGTCCTGCTGCTGACCCTGCTCATCTATATGGGGGTGGACGCACAGCGCGGCCCGTCCACGGCGGAAGCGGCGCTCGATTCGGCGGTCAGCAATGGGCGGCACATCTACGCGCAGTATTGCGTGCAGTGCCACGGGCCACGGGGCGAGGGCTGCGTTGGCCCGGCCCTGAACCGCGACAACTGGCGGGCGCTGAAGGATGGGGCGGCGAATCCGGTCTTCGATGCCGACTCGCACACCCTGATTTACAGGACGGTCACGCGCGGGCGGGTGGCGAATCAGCCGGGGGTCCAGATGCCACCCTGGGCATTGGCCGAGGGCGGCGCGCTGAACGATCAGGAGATCGAGGATGTCATCAGCTTCATCTATTATGGTGATTGGGACTCCACGCTCAACGATACGCCATCGGCCACGAACCTGGACAAAGATCTGCCGACCTATGAGAATACCGGTTATTCGGGCGACCTGGCGGCGGTGAAGCAACTGGTGCTGGCGAAGGGCTGCCTCAACTGCCACCAATTGGGCAACGTCGGCGGGCGTATTGCTGCGGACCTGACCGATGTGGGCAGCCGGCGCACGGCAGACTGGCTGCGGCGCTGGATCCAGAACCCGGCGGCGATGCCGGCCAGCGAGCGCGGGCCGAACCTGTGGTTGGTCGCGCCGACCCCGGGGATCTATACCCCGGTCCCCAACGGGACGCCCACGGCAGCGCCGAACCAGTATCCGATGAACACCACGTTCATGCCGCAGATCAAGATGACCGATCAGGAACTCACGGTGCTGGTCGATTATCTGTCGCACGCCCGGCTGACGAAGTAGGGACGAGTGGTTAGCGGTTGGTGGTTAGTGGTTCGTGAACGAGTAACTGGTGACTAATGACCAACGACTGACCCCTGACCCCTCGCCCTGGCAGGAGTCTGTATGCAAGCTGACGGGCCGCCCGATGGAGCGGAGGCGGTAGTTGCGCCAGGGGGCGGGGTGGTGGCCCCGTTGCAAGCGGTCTTTGAGCACCCCCTGACGGCGGCGCAGCAACTGGTGATCGCTCGGGTGCGCGACTTGCTGCTGCGCCATACCTTTGAACTGCACGATATCAGCCCGGCGGGCGAGCGCATCGACCGTATTCCGGTTGCCGCCTATATCCCGCAGATTGAGTTACGGTTCGGGGAGGACCCGCGCCTGATGGTGGCGGCGTTCCATGTGCGCTCGAAAGAGGCCAAGCAGGTGCTGGTCTGGGCCTCCTCGCTCTTTTTCCAGTATCTCCACTACCATGTGGGGCGGATTACCAGCCTGAACGGCAATCCGCACCCGATGGACTGGGAGGCGCAGCAGGACCCAACCGCCCCGGCGCGGGTGAAAACCTGGGTAGAAGGTGGCGGCAGCCTGATCGAGCGGATGCATCGGACGAACCAGTGATTAGTGGTTAGTGGTTAGTGGTTAGATTGTTCATAGGTAGCCTGCGTGCTAAATCACTAACCACTAACAACGACGGAGCGGCGAGATGATGGCAAGTTTAGGGAGCAATCCGCGGGTGCGGGCGTTGGGGATGCTGGGGGCGCTGGTCGCTCTGGCCGGGCTGTTGAGCCTGGGGAATGTCAGCCTGGTGCGGGCGGCAGGGGGGACGATCACGGTGGGGCATATCGACCTGGCAATGCCCTCGACCGACCCGTTCACCAAGATCTGGGACGCGGCCCCGGTGGCCGATGTGCCGCTGAGCGCGCAGCAGATCTGGCAGCCGGGCGGCGGGAGCGTGGCGGCGGTGCAGGTGCGGGCGCTGGAGAACGGCCAGCAGATCGCCTTCCTGGTCTCGTGGGCTGATGCGACGAAGAACGATTATGTGCGCGACTTGCCCAGCGATGCGGGGGCAATCCAGTTGCCGCTCGATCCGACCCACCTGCCGTACCAGTGCATGGGCCAGGCCAGCAGCCGGGTGAACATCTGGCAGTGGAAGGCGGCGCTGGAGGCGAACGCGCGGGCCAGCGAAGGCGCGATCCCCTATAACGGCACGCGCAACCTGACCTCGAACGGCATCTGCCGGGCGGTAGACACCGACGGTATCCGCCCGGTGGCGAACAGCACCTGGCGCGATGGGCGCTGGTATGTCATCTATACCCGTGCCCTGGCTGCCGCCGACGATGGCAGCGCGCCCCTGCTGGTCGGCACGACAACCAATGCCGCCTTTGCGATCTGGGACGGCGGCAAGGGCGAGACGCGGGCGATGAAGGCCGTATCCACCTGGACCCCGGTCACCATCGGCTCGGCGGGCGCGACCACCCTGAACGACCTGTTGACGATGGGCATCTTGATCGTCATCGGCGCGGTCGTCGTGGTCCTCGGTCTGCGCTTTGTGCCCCGGCGGACGTAGAGACGGGTGGTTAGTGGTTGGTGGTTGGTGGTTAGTGATTTCGACAGAAACGTGGGGCTTTTAGAGGAGGCTACAGATGGAGGAGCCGAGCGTCGTACGGAATTATCGCGATTTGCGGGTATGGCAGCGGGCAATGGATCTGGTAGAAGGGGTCTACACGGCAACGCGGAACTGACCGAAAGAAGAAATGTATGGGCTGACCGGACAGATCCGGCGGGCAGTCGTCTCTGTCCCTTCTAACATTGCCGAGGGCCAGGGTCGGGCTTCAACAAAAGAGTTTCTCCATCACCTGAGTATTGCGCGTGGATCGTTGTTTGAAGTCGAAACGCAAGTTAGTTGCCCAACGTCTAGGGTATCTCCCTCCTGAAACTGCCGAACATCTGCTGGTGAATACAGGCGAGATTAGCCGTATGCTCAGCCGCCTCTCGCAGTCCCTCTTAGAGAGAAATGCTCTAACCAATAATCACTAACCACTAACCACTCACCACTCGTGAGGGAGGAGTAATGAGTCAACAATTCGGCATTACCCAGACCGGCGGGATGTTTACCGGCGAGCACAGTGCCGCCCGGAACTTTATCTTCTCGGCCATCTTCTGGCTGACCATCGCGGACTTCATCGGGCTGATCGGAGCGATCGAGATGTATAGCCCCGACTTCCTCGGGGGCATTCCCTGGTTGGTCTTCGGGCGGGTGCGGCAGGCGCACACCAACGGCGTCTTGCTGCTCTGGATCAGCATGGCCCAGGTCGGCTGCTTTATGTACATCGTGCCCAAGCTGTGCGGGGTCAAGCTGTATAGCGAAACGCTCGGCAACATCGCCATGGTGATGTGGAACCTGCTGGGCATCGGCGCGGTGTTCACCCTGCTGGGCGGGCTGACCCAGGGCCGCGAGTATGCCGAACTGATCTGGCCGCTGGACATCTGGCTGCTTGCCACCTTCCTGCTGGTCGCCTACAACCTCTTCCGCACCATCCTGCAACGCCGGGAAAAGAAACTCTACGTCAGCCTCTGGTATATCATGGGCACCCTGATTTGGTTCCCCATGCTCTACAGCGTGGGCAACGTGATCTGGCAGCCGATCACCGACTCGCTGGCGGGCAAACCGGTGGTCTGGGCGGGTTTCCCTTCCGGCTCGTTAACGGGCATCAACGACGTAATCTGGCAGTGGTTCTATGGACACAACATCCTGGGCTACTGGTTCACCACCAGCGGGGTGGCGATCACCTATTATATCGTGCCGGTGATCATCCGCTCGCCGCTCTATAGCCACCTGCTCTCGCTGATCGGCTTTTGGAGCATCGCCTTCTTCTACGGGCTGGTGGGGCAGCATCATATTTTGCAAACACCCACCCCCGGCTGGCTGAAGACCCTGGCGGTGCTGGGCAGCTTTGGCCTGTTCATTCCGGTGTTCACCTTCCTCGCCAACATCTGGCTGACGCTGCGCGGGAAGTGGGGCAAAATATACGAAAGCTTACCCTTGAAGTTTATGATCGTCGGCACGATCTTCTACTTTATTACCTGTGTGCAGGGGCCGTTCCAGTCGATCCAGGGCTTCAACCGGCTGATCCACTTCACCAACTGGATCGTCGGCCACGCCCACCTGGCGCTGCTGGGCACCTTCTCGTTCTGGCTGATGGGGGCGATCTATTACATCGTGCCGGTCACGCTGAAGCGGCGGATCTATAGCCCCGGCATGGCCGAGGCCCAGTTCTGGCTGATCACCCTCGGCTTCTTGCTGATGATGCTCAGCCTCCAGATCGGCGGCCTGATTCAGGGGGCGGCGTGGATGCAAGGCATGACGGTCCCGGCGGCGCTGCCGATGATGAAACCGTATTTCATCATCCGGGCCATCTCCGGCGCGCTGATCGTGTTGAGCGGCATTCTCCAGGCCTGGAACATCTACAAGACGGTCACGTCGGGCGAGCGCATCGTGGCGACGGCTATCTCCGGCGTCGAAGCACCCGGCGCGGCAGAAGCCCCGGCGTGACGCGTGGGCAGTGGGCAGTGATCCGTTGCGTTCTTGATCACTGACCACTGGCTACCGACTACTGACTACTGACCACTGACCACTGACCACTGACCACTAGGAGCAACTATGGGCGGTCGCGCAGTATTTCGGATGGATGTCCCGACGATAGCCTTTGGCGCGTTTATCGTCTTCGCGTCGGTGATCTTCACGGTCACGGCGTTACCCTACCTGACGTTCCAGCCGCCACAGTCGGCGGACGCCCGGCCCCTGACCGATCAGGAGGAGCGCGGGCGCACGCTGTATGCCGGGAACGGGTGCTATTATTGCCACAGCCAATACCTGCGCCCCCAGGACTGGACGGGCGTGGGATCGTTCCGCACGATCGGGCGGGTGGCCCAGGCGGGCGATTACTACTACCTCCAGACCCCGCAGTTGGGCAGCGAGCGCACCGGGCCGGACCTGTCGCAAGAAGGCGGCGTCCACACCGACGAGTGGCACCTGGCCCACTTCAAAGTGCCGCGCTATACGTATCCCAAGTCGATCATGCCGGAGTTCAGCTTCTATTATACCGGCGACGAACCGCAGCAGGAAGTCTTCGACCTGATCGCCTATGTGCAATCGCTGGGGGGCAAGGCGGCGGACGAGCGCACCGCTGCCCAGAAGGCGCGCAAGCAGAAGCTGCTCAGCGAGCGGGCCAAGGGGAACGAAGCGATCATTCACGAGTGGTTCCCCAGCACCTGGCGCAACGTGCGTAACCCGATGGAGCCGACCCAGCGTAGCCTCTTGCACGGCAAGACCGTCTACCAGACCAATTGCATCGGCTGCCACGGCCTCCAGGGCGACGGCAAGGGACCAGCGGCCCGCTGGATCGGCGGGCAGTACCAGCCCGCGCCACGCAACTTCACCGACGTGTCGGCGCAACTGCTGTTCAGCGACGGCGAAATGTATGACGCGATCCTCTTCGGGGTGGACGGTACGGCGATGCCGGCCTGGGGCGACTCGTTGACCGTGAACGATATCTGGGATGTGACCAACTTCTTGCGGACGATCCCGCGCGGCGGCCTGGAACGCGACCCCACGTCGGACATGATGGTCAGCCCCGGCGATGTGAAGCCGATTGAGTTGACCCCGGTGGACCAGTTGAACGCGACGCCGGTCGGCGGCACCGGAGCGGCGGCGGGTTCGACCCCGACGCCAGGTGCCACCGGGACCCCGTAAGGGGTAGGCGGGGATAGCGCGGCGGCACCACCTTCGGGCGGCGTGTCCCGCGTTCTTAGAAAGGGTTTGTCATGGAAAGCAAGACGACAGCGAAAAAACGGCGGCTCGGCCGCTGGCTGCGCTGGGCCGGGTTAGCGGTGGCAGCGGTGCTGGTCTGGGCGGTACTGGCCCAGCCCACCGATGCCCACGACAACCTCGGCGGCGACGAACTGGCGATGTCCTATGCCATGTTTGCCTTTTCGGTCGCTATCGCTGTGACCGGGGGGCTGACCATCCTGTGGGCGGTCCGCACCGGGCAGTTCCACAACATCGAAGAAGCCAAGTACACGATGCTGGAGAATGCGCCGGACCTGGATGATTTGAGTCGCTGATGCAGGCGGGGGGGGCACATTTGCCCCTGGCCCGCATCCTGCGTCAGGTATTGTGCTTACGTTTGCCCGGAGGGAGCCGCCATGCAACCATATGATCAAACCGTCGTCGCATCCTGGCAGTGGAATGTGCCGCTAGACGCCTATGTGCTGGTGGTATTGCTCGTTATCGTTGCGGCGCTGGTGTTTGCCATTGGGATGGGGCGCGATCGGCGCAACCTGCCGAACGAGCTAGGCCGCAACGTGGAAGATTTTGCCGGGCTGATCCAGGAGGCCAACGGCCCGTTGCCCTGGTTCCTGGTCGGGTTCTACGTTATGGTCGCCACCGCCATCATCGGCTATGTCGTGGTGACGCTGATCAGCGGCTACCGGTATTAGTGGTCAGTGGTCAGTGATCAGTGATCAGTGATCAGTAGTCGGGCGTTTACTCAGGCTTGGGTAATAACGGATCACTAACCACTAACCACTAACGACTGCCCACTGCCTACTGCCTACTCGTCTGACCACTCGTCAAGGAGCGTTCGTATGATTGAGGACACACAGCACCACCAGAAAGACATTGAGACGGCGCACCGCGACCGGGCGATGAGTAATGTCGCGGAGGTGGGCGAGCCACTCTATGGCCTGAACGCCCTCGCCGGGCACGGGGGCGAGGCTCCGGTGGAAGAGAGTGCGGAGGACGAAGCCGCCGCCGAAGGGGGCCGACCGGGCGGGGATGAAGGCACCAACCTTACCTGGGGGATCATACTGGGCGGGGCGCTGCTCCTGTTTATGACCGCCGCCCTGCTCATTTACGGGGTCGGCGTCTCGTATAGCGCGGCGATCCTCTCTCAATACCCGGTCAAATAAGCCCGAGGCGGGGCGGGATGTGCCCTCCACGAAAGGACCGCTATGGCCTATATTCGGACCTTCAGCTTTGTGATCCCGGTGGAACGGTTGGACGAGATGCAGCCGGGGCACAATCTCTATATGGCGACGGTGGACGGCACGCAGATCGTGGCGCAGAACAGCCAGGGCTACCACCGGGGCGGGGTCTGGGCGCGGACGCAACCGGACGGCACCCTGAAGGTCGTTATTTATACGCAGTGGGAGGCGCTGAGCCAGATCGACAAGTACGCCCGTACCCCGATGATTATTGATTACGAGGCCGATATCGCCCGCTATCATAGCCCGCCGGTGATCGAGATCTTCGAGCTACTGGCCTAGGGCGGCTCCGGAATCGGTGGGATGGTCGGCCCTGCCTGCCGTCGTGGCCCCAGGGCGGCGGAGCTGACCGGCTCTAGAATGGAATGTTAAGCGTTTGCTATGTTTACTTTTTTAGCCTGGGACTCGATCGGCGAGTTATTGAGCGAGATCGGGATGGTCTTGCTGCTTTGTATCTTCCTCTTTATCTGGGCGGCCCGGCTCCACGGGCAGGAAGAAGCGCGGCGGGCCACCGAGCACCCTCCCGCCGATCCCGCGCCGACGCGCTCACCTGATGGCATGGTTTCCGCCGCGCGTCCCCTGATCGAGGTGGATCACGCGGAGCCTACCCCTGGAAACGACCCCCATTCAT